>JAFXRX010000357.1 GCA_017526045.1 Opitutales bacterium | reverse complement strand
TACGACGACATCGTAAAGCGGCTCGCGCCCCTCTTCCAAAAAGTGCGCCAAACAGCGGGGAGCGAGGCTCGGTTCAACGCCGAAATCGAGAGGCTGTCGCAGGAAATTCTGCAGGATTTAATCGACAGGGCGATAATCGTAAAGGAGTTCCGCAGGCTCGGCATGCGCATACCCGAATCAAAGCTCGACGGCATTTTGCAGGACGACCTGAAGCGCAAATTCGGCGGCGACCGCTCCGAGCTCATAAAATACCTGCAAGCCCACAACAAAACCCTCAAGCAATACCGCAAGGACGTCGAGGAGGAAGTCATAGTAAGCGTAATGCAAAACCGCCAAAGGCTCGCATATTCCGAAATCAGCCCCGCGCGCATTCTGGAATTTTACAACGAGCACAAAGACAAGTGGTACACGCCCGAATCCGTAAAAATCAGCCAGATAACGCTCAGGGCGGACACCGCCGAAGAGGCGAAGGCCGCGGCGAAAAAAGTCCTCGAGGAAATCCGCGGCGGGCTCAGCTTTGAAGACGCCGCAAAAAAATATTCAAAAGACGAGAAGGCAAGCGTTGGCGGAGACTGGGGCTGGTACCGCAAAGGCCAGCTCAACCCGATTTTGGACAAGGAAGTTTTCTCGCTTGAAAAGGGGCAAATGAGCGAAGTTTTGAACATCGCAAACTACGCCTACATCCTTAAAATCGACGACAAAAAAGAAGAAGGCATAACGCCCGTCGACGAAGTAAGGGAGCAAATCGAATACGAAATTTCCGCGGAAAACGCGCGCATAGAATACCGCAAATGGCTCAAGCGGCTGCGCGAAAAAGCCTACATAAAATTCTACTAAAAATTTCCCGCGGCAAATTATGAATGAAATTTCGTTTGCAAGCTCCCTCTGCGCGATTTTGCCAATTTACGCGGTCATCGCCTCGGGCTCGCTTGCGCGTAAACTCGGCTGGATAAAGCCCGAGGGCGACCAGACTTTGATGAAAGTCGCAGTCGAGCTCACCCTGCCCTGCTTTATTTTGTACAACCTGCTCGGCAACGAAAAACTGCGCAGCGTTTCCTATTCGCTCTCGGCAATCGCGCTCGGAATGTTCATTATCGCGCTTGGCATTTTTGTTTCGTGGCTCGGCGCAAAGCTCTTGAAGCTGAAAGTGGGCGACGGGCTGCGGACATTCGTGGTTACGGCGGGCGTGCAAAACTACGGCTTTTTTGTAATCGCGCTCGTGGCAATTCTTTTCCCGGAAAGGCCCGACATAGTGGGGCTTATGCTGACATTCAACGTCGGCTGCGACTTGGTGGTCTGGTCGCTGGGCTTTTTGCTGATTTCAAACGCAAAAGAAATCTCTTTCGGATTTCTAAAAAAGGGGCCGGTGTGGTCGGTTTTTCTCGGGCTTTTTTTGATGTGGACGGGGCTCGATAAATGCGTTGGCGATTCTGTTAAAACGTTCCTGCACATTATGGGCGGCGTCGCGGTTCCGCTAAACTTGATGCTCTTTGGCACGCTGATTGTGGACATGTTCGACGTAAAGAAAATCGTGTGGAAAATCACGGGGGCGGGAGTGCTGCTTAGAATGTTTATTTTGCCCGCGTGCTTTATCGCTATCGCGGCGGCCGCGCCGCTCGACAACTCTTTTAAGCTTTTGATTGTCCTGCAGGCTCTCACGCCAAGCGGCGTTATGTCGGCAGTGCTTGCAAAACATTTCGGCGGACACCCGAAAATATCGGTTCAAATCACGATTTTAAGCTGCATCGTTTCGATATTTACGCTGTTTTTCTGGCTGAATTTGGGGTTGAAAACGATAGAATAAAACAATTCGCACGCGCAAAAAAAATCCGCGATAGAAAAAATCGCGGATTTTTTTGTTGCTTCGGTGTTGGATTTTACGCGCCGCAGCCGCCGTCTTTGTATCCGCAATCGCGGCACGAGCGGCATTTGCCGTCGAAGACGTAGGCGTAGGAGTGGCACTTGGGGCAGGTCATCGCCGTGCTCATCGCAGCCTTGTTTGCCTCCGAATTCGGCTTTGCTGAAGCCTGCGAGACAAACTGCATTTCCGTCTGCATCGGCTCGATTTTTTCAACCGACATTGTCTTGCCGCCGCTTGAGAACATCGTGTTTATATACGACTGCTCCAAGAGCCTCAGACGCCTGCCGTTTTCCGCCGGGAACATCCAGTCCAAAAGCTGCATCAGAAGGTCGACTATGCTTTTGCAGGTGTGGATGTCGGGCTTGTAGTCGTCGTCGTAGTCGCCGATTTTTACCCAGCCCGCGGGGTCGAACGACATGTAGCGGAACGAGTTTATGAAGTCGTCAAACGGCACTCCGTATTGCAGCGCGATTGAGAACGCCTTGCAGAACGCGTCGAACATGCCGTTGATAAACGAGCCGCCCTGCCCGAGCCTGCCGAAGATTTCCGCGCAGCGGCCGTCCTCGGCGATGCCGACAGTCATAAAGCCGTTGATGTTGTCGCCAATCGAGAACTTTACGGTCTGCCCCCAGCGGCGGTACGGCAACTTCTTTCTTATCGGGTTTGCGTGCTCTTCCGCCCTGATTTGCGCCGCGGATTTCAAAATCTCGCTCCACGCGCTCTGGACTTCGGTCGAATTTAGGTTCGTCGAATAGACCGCGTTTGCCTTTGAGCCGTCGCGGTAGATTGCGATGCACTTGATGCCCATTTCGTGGCTGTCGATGATGCTGTCGATAATGTCGCTTCGGGTCGCGTCGGCTGGCATGTTGATTGTCTTTGAAGACGCGCCCGAAATAAACGGCTGCAATGCGCCGAGCATTCTGAGGTGGCCTTCGGTTTTTATGAAGCGTTCCGCGCCGAAAGGCTTGTTTGCGCAGTCGAAAACCTTGAGCGTTTCTTCGCCAATCCAGGGGATGCCTTCCATGTGGCCGCAGCCCGAATATACGGTGTAGTCGCTCGGCGAGAGCTTGCCCTTTTCGGACGCCGCCTTGAGGGACTGGTAAAACGCCTTGTACTCAGCGTCGTCCTTGAAAGAAGACGTGCGCGATGCAATTTCCATGCAGACTGCGCCGCCCTCCTTGAGGTTTTGCAGAATGCCGATGCGGTCTTTTACCTTGCGCGAGTCGAGGAAGTTTTCAAGGCCTGTGAGCCCCGAGACTTCCGCGACGATTGTCGCAATCTG
>JAFXRX010000356.1 GCA_017526045.1 Opitutales bacterium | reverse complement strand
CTCGCCGCTTATTATCGGCATCGGCAACGGCGAGCATTTCGTTGCAAGCGACGTAAGCGGCTTTGCCGGCAGGGCAAAAAACGTAATTTATCTGGAAGACGGCCAGGTTGCCAGCGTCTCCGCCGACGACTGCGACATCATCACAAACGGCAAGCAGCAGATTGAATGCGTCATAAAGGAAATCGACTGGGAAATGGAGTCGGCTGAGCTCGGCGGGCACAAGCACTTCATGGAAAAGGAAATTTTCGAGCAGCGCAAGGCCATAGAAAACGCAATCCGCGGCAGGCTTTCCGACGACATGTCAACGGCGGTTCTAAACGGGCTCAACATCACACCCAACGAGCTTAGGCAAATCGACAGAATTTTGCTCTGCGCATGCGGCACGGCATGGCACGCCTGCCTGGTCGCCGAATACCTCATCGAACGCTACGCGCGCATCCCCGTCGAAGTGGAATACGCAAGCGAATTCAGATACCGCAATCCGCCGCTTGACAAAAACACGCTCGTTTTTGTGATAAGCCAGAGCGGCGAGACTATCGACACGTTGGAGGCTTTGCGCGAGTCGAAGCGCAAGGGCTTTAAGACTTTGGCGATAACAAACGTAGTTGGCTCGACAATCGCGCGCGAAAGCGACGGCGGCCTCTACCAGTATTCGGGCAAGGAAATAGGGGTGGCCTCCACAAAGGCTTTCACTTCGCAAATTGTCATTATGCTTTTGATTGCTCTTTACATGGGCAGAATGCGCGACCTCTCGTTTGCCACGGGGCGCGAAATCGTCTCCGCCATCAAAAGCCTGCCGGATTTAATCGACGAGACTTTGAAGCAGGCGGAAGTTATAAAGGGCATCGCGAAAAAATATTCCAAATTCCCCGACTTCCTTTTCCTGGGCAGGCTAATCGAATATCCAATCGCGCTTGAAGGCGCGCTGAAGCTCAAGGAAATTTCCTACATCCACGCCGAGGGCTATCCCGCCGCGGAAATGAAGCACGGGCCAATCGCGCTAGTTTGCCCCGAATGCCCGACGGTTGTTTTTGCAAACGGCGGCGAAATTTTCCACAAGGTTCTTTCAAACGCAAAGGAAATCGGCGCGCGCAAGGGCCCCGTAATTTTGATAACCGACTCCCCCGAGGACATCGAGGAGGGCTTGGCCGACGACATCATCGTAATCCCGAAGGCGCACGAAAGCGTCCGCTCGATTATCGACACAATCCCAATCCAGCTGCTTTCCTACTACATCGCAGTCGAAAGGGGCTGCGATGTCGACAAGCCCCGAAACCTCGCAAAGAGCGTTACGGTCGAATAAATTTCCCGCGCAACACGCAAAAAAAAGAAGCATTTTTTGATGCTTCTTTTTTTTTTTGATTTTGCGCGACATTTTGCCTTCTTTGCTATTCGTACCTGAGGGCGGTAATCGGGTCGAGGCGGGCGGCGCGAAGGGATGGGTAAACGCCCGAGACTATGCCGATTGTAATGCTAAAGAGCATCGCGTATATCATCGAATTGAACGGGACTGCCATTTCTTCCGCGCCCAAAATGTGCTTCAACAAAAATACGAGCCCTATGCTGAGCCCCATGCCGAAAAGCCCGCCCAAAAAGCTTATCACGACCGATTCCGCCAAAAACTGCAAAAATATGTCCGACGACCTCGCGCCCAAGGCCTTGCGCACGCCGATTTCGCGGATGCGCTCGTTTATGACGGCAAGCATGACGTTCATAATGCCGATGCCGCCCACAAACAGCGAAATGAGCGCGACGCCGCCAAGGCCGACTTTCCACTTCATCTCTCTTGCGCGGAATTTTTCGAGCTCCGACTCCCTTGTGGAGACGGCAAAATCCTGGATGCCGTTGTGCATCAAATTCATCGTGTTTTCAATTTGCGCGACCGCGTCGGAGAGGTTGCGGGCGTCGCGCACTTTCATGTAGATTGTGTTTACGCCCCTGTCGCCGCGGTAGCGCATTGTCGCGGTTGTTATGGGGATGTAGATGAGGCGGTTTTTGCGCGCCAAAACGTTGCGCCCGCCCACCATTCTTTCGTAGTGCTTCATGACGCCGACTATTTGGTATAGCGAGCCTTTTACGCGCACAAACTTCCCAATCGGGTCCTCGCCCGGGGCGAACATGACCCTTGCGTATTCGCTGCCCACAACCGCGACCGAGGCGTAGGACTGCATGTCCATTTCGCACAAATTTCTGCCCTGCGCGATTTCAAGCTGTCCGATGTCGACATTGTCGCCGAAAATCGCAAACACGGGCATCCACGTCTGCCCGCGCTTCCCGCGCACGCGCTCGTGGCTGACCCAAATTTGCGGGCTTATGTATTCGATAAGCGGGACTGCGTAGCGGATTGCGTAGGCGTCGTCGATTGTGAGCCCCTTGGAAAGCGAGGCGATTTCCTGCTGCTCCGCGGGGACGTCCTGGCGGGTTATTTCTATGAGCTCGACGCCGCCCATTTCCTCGAACGCCTTGCGCGCGTCGCTCATGAGGTTGTCGACCACGCTCATCATCGCAACCAGCGCGGCGCAGCCCAGAATAATGCCTATCATCGAGAGCATCGAGCGTATTTTGTGCGACCAAATTTCGCCGAGGCCGTTTACTATGCCCACAAAAAATCCGTAAACGATGTTCATT
>JAFXRX010000355.1 GCA_017526045.1 Opitutales bacterium | reverse complement strand
GCTTTTTCATCACCTTGTAAACGCTGTTGTCGACGATGTTGCGCTTCACCCCGAGCTCCTTCATTACCTCTTTTGGCGGTTTGCCCTCGAGCTTCACCATCTCGAAAATCGTAAGCGTTTGCGGGTCGAAAGATTTGAGCCTGATGCACTCGAAGATTTCGCGAATTCGCGCGAGCCTGAAGAGCATATCCTCCCTTTCGTCGGCGTCCGGACGCGCGTTTTGCCCCTCGAAAATTTTTTGCGCCGCCTCGTCGAAGGGCTGCGGGGCGATTAGCCGCCTGTTCTTGCGCATGTAGTCGACCGCCTTTCTGTGGACAAGCGTCTTCAAAAAGCCGCGGAACCTGCGGGTTTTGTCGTACTTGCCGCTTTGGAACATTTTTACCATGCTTTGGAAGGTGTCGGAGACGACGTCGTCGACCGCGCTTTCGGGCGGGGTTTCAAAGCCGAATTTCGCGAAGCCGCTGCGCGCCATGTGCCTTAGCACCGGATAGTAGATGTCGAAGAACCTCTGCCAGCCGACCTGCCATTGCGCGGAGTTTTCGGAGCTTTCGAGCATCTGCTCTATCATGGATTTTGGTGTGTCGATAAAAACCATACGCCATTATTTCGCAAAATCAGAAAAAATCTCTCTGCGATTTTTCGCCGATATATTCCGCCATGCGCTTTTTTATTGAGATAAACAAAATCGACGCCTCCACTTTATATTTGTAGTTGCAGGAGTTTGCGTGCTCCAAATAGTCGTTGATTTCCTTTATGGCGGCGTTTGGCATGCCGAGGTTGAAGAGGGCCTTTGCGTAGAAAAACTCGTTAAGCTGCAAAATGTCCATGTGGTTTAAAAGCCTGCCTTCCTTCGCGCCGGCGCGCGGCTTTATGAATTTTTCGAGGTCGGCGAAAATTTCGGGCTGGCTTTCGCGCGGCTGCAGCTGGAAAGTTTCCGAATCTTTCAGCCTTATGCTGTAGGCTTTTGCGGCGGCGTCCATTGCCTGCACGCACATCGCGACTTTTTTATTGTCGTTTTCGCGCGCGCCCTCGTACATTTTGGAGTAGAGCAAAGTCAAAACCGATTCAGCGGGATATGTTTTTGCAATTTCCGAAAAGTCTATTTGGTCGATTTCGGCGGGCAGGTCGGAATAGTAATATCTGCCGGTGGGCGCGGGAAAGGCGTTGAATTTTTCGTAGGGCTGCGGGTAGGATTTTGAATTTTTCGCCTCCTCTTCGATAATTTCCATCGGGCTGCGCGTCTCCTGCAAAACGGAGTTGTAGCTCTTTTTAAGCTGCGGGTAAAGGAAAACGGCAAGCGTTATGCAAATCCCCAAAAGAAAAGCCGCGGCGTATTTTAATTTGTTTTGAAAGCCGCGGCTTTCGCGGAAGTCTTCGAGGCGCAAAAACGACTTCAAAAAGTCGCCGAGGCGCAAAAACCGCTCGTTTGGGTTTTCGGAGAGGGCGCGGTTTATGATTTTATGGTATATGCGGTAGTTGTCCTTTTCGCTTTTGGAAATCGGGTTTGAAAGCGGCTTGGCGTAGCTTGGGCGGCCGATTGTGTCGGGCGGGTTGCCTGTTGCGAGGGCGTAGAGGGTCATGGCAAGCCCCCACATGTCGGGGTTGCCGTTTGTGCACAGATACCACGACGGCGCCTTGTAAATGGGCGTGCCGATGTCGGTTATGGACATTTCGTCCTTTGCGATTAGTCCGATGTCGCTTAAAACCGGCTTGCCGTTTATAAAAAGGATGTTTTCGGGCTTGATGTCGCGGTGCAGCAGCCCGCATTGCCCGATGTGCACGGCGGCGTTTGCAATCGGCGCGAATATTTCGGAAATTTCCCTGTACGAAAACCATTCTCTTCCGGAGTCTTTGCGCATTTGTATGAGCTTTGCGAGCGTCAGCGGCTCGTAGTTTGGGCTCGAGGCGGGCGCGGAGGGGTCGGCGGGGTCGGCGAGGGGCATCAGGTATTGGATTTTGCCGTCTTTGATTTTCGCGTCCAAAATCTCGACGATGCTCGGGTGGCGGCGCTTGCTCAGCTTTTGCATGTAAAATTGCAGAGCCACAAATTCCCGCTTTACCGCTCCGCTTTCCGACGATATTTCTTTCAGCGCGTATAATTTTTTATCCTCGCCTTCGGCGATAAACACTTTGCCGTAGCCGCCGCTGCCGATTTCTCTTACGATTTTGCAGGAATTTATCATATTAAAAAATGTTGTTTTGAATAATTCTAAGCCCAAAGCCGCGCGGCTTTCAATGTTTTTTTGCCTGTCCGCGCGCGGCGTTTATTTTTTTAGAAAAAGATTTTGCAAAAATGCGCCGCTTTGATTTTTTTTGTCGGTATATGAAAAAAATTAGCGATTCTGTTTTTTATTTGGGCATATCCGACAAAGAGCGCAAGATGTTCGACCAGCTCGTTCCGCTCAGGGAGGGCACAACGTACAATTCCTATCTTGTAAAGGGCGCGGAAAAAAACGCGCTGATTGACACAATGTACGCGCCGTTCGCCGCCGAATTTCTTGCGGAAATAAAAGCCGCGGATGCAAAAATCGACTACATTGTCTCAAACCACGCCGAGCAGGACCATTCTTCGCTAATACCCGCGCTTCTTGAACTTTTCCCCGAAGCGCAAGTTTTGTGCTCCGCAAAATGCGCTGAAAATCTTAAAAACATGCTCGGCGCAAAGCCCGAAAAAATCCGCGTTGTCGCCGACAAAGAAGAAGTTTCTTTGGGCGGAAAGACGCTGAGATTTTACATGGCGGCATTTGCGCATTGGCCCGACACAATGTTCACTTATTTGACCGAGGAAAATATGCTCTTTACCTGCGATTTCTTCGGCGCGCACTATACGTCTTTTGACTTGTACGCCGACAATTCCCCCGCGCTGGAGCTCGCAGCCAAAAGCTATTACGCCGAAATTATGATGCCCTTTGCGTCTTTTTGCAGAAAGCATTTGGCCGTTGCCGAGCAGATAAACCCCGCGATGGTTTTGCCAAGCCACGGCGCGGTTTACAAAGACCCAAAATTCATCTTCGATCTCTACAGAAAATGGACGTCAACTGAAGTTTCGGGCAAGGTTTTGATTGCCTATGTTTCGATGTACGGCAACACCGAAACTATGGCGCGCAATTTGGAAAAGCAGTTGCAAGGCTTGGGAGTTTGCGCGAAGGCAATCGACCTCATGGAGGCAAACGAGGCGGAGATTGCCGAGGAGCTGATAGACGCAACGGGCTTTATCTTCGGCACGTCCTGCATTTTGGCGGGGCCGCACCCGCGCTTGGTTTACTTGGCGTATTTGATTTCGATATTGAAGCCGCAGCTCAAATTCTACTCGCTAATAGGCTCGATAGGCTGGGGCGGAAATTTGCTCGCGCCAATCGAGGCGAATTTGAAAATTCCCGCAATACAAAAAATCGAGTCCTTTATCGTTAAGGGGGCTCCGACGGGGGGCGACTTGGCGGCGATGGGCAAGTTCGCAAAAACGATAGCGGCAAAAGTCGCGGAAGTTTCGGGAAAGTAAAAATTCAATCTATTAAAATTTCAGTCCGCCGCCTAAAAAACGGCGGATTTTTTTTGCGGCGCCAGCTATGAAAAAAGTTGACTGCAAAAACCGCGCGGTTTAGTTTTTTAAATCATAAAAGTTATGAAGCTGCATAAAATTTTGGCTTTTTTTGCGGCGTCGTTTTTTTGCGCGGCGTCGTTTGCCGACGTTTTAATTTTGTCGGCGCCCGAAAACCGGGGCGCAATGCTGCGCGGGGCTGCCGCGGCAAAATCGGCTTCCGCGCCCGAGGCGGACTACGAATTGAGGGTGCAAAGCGTAGAAATTTTCAGCGAGGGCGTCGAAAAATTGAAGTCGCTTGAAAATAAAAAAGACCTGCCGACGTTGCGCCTGTCGCTCTTCGACGATGTTAGCTTCGACATAAAAATTTCAAAGCTAAAGACAAATTCGCTCGGGATTTTTTCAGTCTCGGGAAGCATTGCGGGCAGCGAAAATTCGTACGCGGTAATTACTGTTTTGAAAAACGGCAAGATGACCGCAAACATTTACGACGCCGAAAAAAACTACAACTACAAAATCGTCTGCGACGTGGCAAGCTCCGCGCAGAGCGTCATTGAAAGCGACGTGGCAAAAATGCCAAACCTGCCTTGCGGCGTAGCAATCCCGGGGGAAGGGGGCGCAAAATGAAAAAATTTTGCGCGGCGGTTTTCGCGTTCGCGCTTTCCTGCGCGGCGGCATTCGGCGCGGTAATCGACGTCATGATTGTTTTCGACGCCCACGCGCAGGGCTACGCCCAAAAGCGCCACGGCGGCAGCCTCGAGGCGTACGCCACCGAAATCATCGAGGAGGCGAATTTGTTCTACGCAAACTCGGGCGTCAACATAGAGCTCAACTGCGTAAGGGCTGTCGCCTGGGACTACACGAGCACGGGCGACGGCGAGACGGATTTAAACAACGTCACAAACTCGGCGGAAATACGCTCCCTGCGCGCGTCATGCAAGGCGGACATGGTTTCTTTTATTACAACCGCTTCCTCATGGGGGAATTTGGGCGGCATAGCCTGGCTTGGCAGAGCCCAAAATGCGGGCATAGATTTGATGTATTCCGCAGTCAACCGCACGACGGGCAGCCGCACGACTTTTGTCCACGAGCTCGGGCACAACATGGGGCTTACGCACTCGCCCGACCAGACCACGCAGGCGGGCGGCGACGGGCTTTACCCGTATTCCTGCGGCTACCATTTCACGGGCGCAAGCGGCAAAAAATACCATACGATTATGGCGTACAACTTCGACGGCAAAGGCAACACCTATTCGCCGACTTCGATGTTTTCCGACCCCGAAAAAATTTTCGACGGCGTGCCGATGGGAACCGCCGAAAAGCACAACAGCACGCTCAGCCTCAACCAGCGCAGGCTCTACATGGCAAGGCTAAACGGCGAAATCGCAGCAGCCCCGCGGGTAATCGAAAATCCCATGAACGCCAAGATTAAAAATCTCGAATCGCCCGCGTCGTTTACAGTCGAAGTGGAGCGCGAGCTCGGCGCGTCGTACAAGTGGCAGAAAAGGCTCAGCGCAAACGACGAGTG
>JAFXRX010000354.1 GCA_017526045.1 Opitutales bacterium | reverse complement strand
GGTGGGGGTCTGCACCCTGCCGACGCTAGCGACAGCCTTTTGGCGCGCGCCGAACATTCTGGCGGTTATTGCGCGTGTGCCGTTTATGCCGACAATCCAGTCGGATTCGCTGCGGCAGCGGGCGGCGTCCTGCAATGATTCCATTTCCTCCTGGCTTTTAAGCGAGGCGAACGCCTGCCTTATGGATTCGGGCGTCATGCTCGACATCCACAGCCTTTTGCGCGGCAGCTTGCATTTTGCCGCCTCGTATATGTAAGTGAAGATGAGCTCGCCCTCCCTGCCGGCGTCGCAGGCGTTTATGACTTCGTCCAAATCCTTCCGCGCCATCAGCTTTTTCAAGTCCTGAAACTTTTTCTTGGTCTTTTCTATGGGCTTTGGCGTGAATTTTTCGGGCAGAATGGGGAGGTTTGAAAGCGACCAGCGGGCGTATTTCTTGTCAATGTCGTCGGGCATGGGCAGCTCAATGAGGTGCCCGAGCGCGGACGATATTACGAATTCGTCGTTTTCGTAATAGTCGTCGTGCTTCTTTGCCTTGCCGAGCGTGCGCGCGATGTCGGCGGCGACGCTTGGCTTTTCCGCTATGACAAGCTTTTTCATCTTATCTTTCGAATGAAAACGCCTACTTTTTCAAGTAATTCGGCAGGATTGTGTCGAGGTTGCCCAGAAGCTCGCGCATTGTTTCGGGCGTTTCGTCGCCCATGTTGGAAATGCGGAAAGTCTTGCCCTTGATTTTGCCGTATCCGCAGTTGAACATCATGTTGTAGCGCTTTTTGAGCTCGTCGTTCACCGCGGCGATGTCGACGTCGAGATTGTTCTTGAAGCAGTTGAGGGTAATCGAGCCGTACTTTTCTTCGGGGAAGAGCTCGAAGCCGTACTTGTAGCCCCATTCGCGGACGATGCGGTTGTTTTCGACGTGGCGGGCGTAGCGGTGTTCCAAACCTTCCGCCTTGATGTCTTCGAGCTTGCTTTCGAGCGCGTAGATAAGCGAGATTACAGGGGTCGAGGGCGTCTGGTTCTTTTCGAAGAATTTCTGGAATTCCAAGAAGTCGAAATAGTATCCCCTGCCTTCGGTCTGCTTTGCCCTTTCCAACGCCCTTTGCGAGACGGCGAGGAACGCCAAGCCCGGGGGGATGGCCATCGCCTTTTGGCAGCCCGCAACCATTACGTCGATGCCGAGCTCGTCCTTTTTAATTGCCATGCCCGAGAAGGAGCTTACGGTGTCGATAATCGAAATTACTTCGGGGAACTTGCGGATGACTGACATGAGAGCCTTGATGTCGCTCATCGTGCCCGTCGAAGTTTCGTTGTGGATAATTGTGATGGCGTCGAATTTGCCGGTTGAGAGGGCTTTTTCGACTGCTTCGGGGTCGACGGGCTTGCCCCAGTCGAACTGCAAAAATTCGGCGTTGAGGCCGCAGCGTTTTGAGACGTCGAACCACTTGTCGGAGAACGCGCCGTTGCCGCAGTTTAGCACGCCCTTTTTGACGACGTTGCGCAGGGAGCCTTCCATTACGCCCCAGGAGCTCGACGTGCTCAGGTACACGGGGTCTTTCGTGTAGAAGAGCTTTTGCAGGTCGGGCATGATTCTTTCCACCATAGCGGAGAAGTCTTTGCTGCGGTGGCCGACAATTGCCTGCGCCATCGCCTTGTATGTCTTTGCCGATACTTCAATCGGGCCGGGAATGAATAGTTTGTACGCCATAATTTTTGTGTTTTGGTTAAATGTTTTTGCTCTCTATTATATATTACAAAGTGTTTTGCGACTTGATTATCTTTGAGTTGCCCTCCGCAAGCGTTATTGTGCGCGGAACCCAGCT
>JAFXRX010000353.1 GCA_017526045.1 Opitutales bacterium | reverse complement strand
GACAGTAAGCTTGTAGATGTCGGCAAACTCCTGCGCCTGGCTTTCCGCAGTGCCCGTCATTCCCGCGAGGCGGCTGTACATCCTGAAATAGTTTTGAATGCTGATTGTGGCATACGTTTTGTTCTCGCGCTCAATTTCAACGCGCTCCTTCGCCTCGACCGCCTGGTGCAGCCCTTCGCTCCACCTGCGCCCCTCCATGACGCGCCCCGTGTTCTTGTCGATAATCTCGACCTTGCCGCTTTTTACAATGTAGTCGACGTCCCGCTCGTAGAGCGCATAGGCTTTAAGAAGCTGGCTTAGGGCGTGGATTTTTTCGGCGCGCCGGCTGAAATTTTCCTTCGCGCGCGCGGCAGCCTCCGCTTTTTCGCGGGGATTGGAAATATTTTTCTGCGCCTCAGAAAGAATATCCTGCAAATTCGGCAGAATGAAATCGTAGGAATTTTTGCCGCTTAGCTCCCTGCGCCCAAGCTCGGTCAAGTCCGCGCTCTGCTCCTTTTCGTCAACTGTGAAATAGAGCTTTTCCTTGAGGTTGTAGGCGGCGATTTTGTTGTAGTCGGCAGCCATTTCAAGCTCGAAAGAGGCAAACTCTTTGCCGAGCACTCCGCTTTCGGCAAGCTTTCTGAAAGCGCGGTTGCGCGGCATTCCCTTCTTCACAAGCCAAAGCTTTTCGAGAATTTCTTTGGGGAGATTTTTTTTGCTCTTGGCAAAATTCGCCGCCTCGCTTGCAAGCTCCGAACAAAATTTGCGCTGCTTCAAATATAGATTTTCAACCGCGGGCAAAATGCCCTTGTAGATTGCCTCCGGCTCTTCCTCGTCGTAGCCCGAAATTATCAGGGGAGTGCGCGCCTCGTCTATTAAAACCGAATCCGCCTCGTCTATCAGGCAGAAGTTGAAGCCGCGCTGCACGCGCTCATCGGCGGACTGCGCCATGGAATTGTCGCGCAGATAGTCGAAGCCGAATTCGCTCGCGGTGCCGTATGTGATGTCGGCAAGATACGCCGCTTTTTTTTCCTCGAAACTTTGCGAGGCGTAAACGCAGGAGGTTTTAAGCCCGAGGCTTTCAAACAAATATCCCATCCACTGGGCGTCGCGCTTTGCAAGATACTCGTTTACGGTCGCGACATGGCAACCCAAGCCCTGCAGCGCGTTCAAATAAAGCGGCAGCGTCGCAACAAGCGTCTTGCCCTCGCCGGTGGCAATTTCCGCAACCATGCTTTTGTGCAGCGCAATCCCGCCGAAAAGCTGGACGTCGTAGTGAACCATGTCCCAGAGAACGTCCCGGCCAAAGACTTTGAACTTTTTGCCAAGCAGTCGCCGCGCCGCGTTTTTTACAAGCGCATAGGCTTCGGGCAAAAGGTTGTCGAGGCTCTCGCCGCGGGCTATCCGCTCCTTGAACTCGGCGGTTTTTAGCGGCAGGTCGCTGTCGCTTAAATTTTGGTATTTTTGCTCGATTTCGTTTATCTTTGCGGCGGTTTTGCGCGCGGATCTCAAAAAGCGCGAATATAAAAAGTTGCCGAATAATTTTGAAAATAGATTTTTTGACATTTGTTTTTCCTAAAAAAGTTTTTTTGCGTTGAATGCGCGGATTTTTTTTCCTTCCGCGCGTTTT
>JAFXRX010000352.1 GCA_017526045.1 Opitutales bacterium | reverse complement strand
GGAACGCCGTAGGCGTCGGCTGCGATTTCGCTTGCGATTGCCGCGATTTCGGGGTTTTCGCGCGCGAGCCTTACTGCGAGGCTCGTGCTCTCGACGTACTCGATGTCGGCGTTGGGCAGGTTGCGGCGTATCCAGCTGCGGCACTGCCCGATGGCCTGGTCTTTGGAGCAGATTTTGCGCACGTCGGCAAGCTTGCCGCGAGATATTGCGCATTGCTCAATCTTCAAATAAATTTGCCCGACAATCATGAGCTTTGATTCCGCGAGCATGTCCATTGTGTGGAACACAGCCCCTTCGGTGGAATTTTCTATGGGAAGGACGCCGTAGTCGCATTCGCCAAGCTCAACCGAGGCGAATATGTCGGGGATTGAGTGCATCGGGCGGTATTCGACGCTCGAGCCGAAATTTTTAACCGCGGCCTGCTGCGTGAAGGTCGCCACGGGCCCCAAATACGCCACCTGCAACTTTTTTTCGGCGGAAATCGAGGCGGAAATAATTTCCCTGTAAATGGCCTTGAGCGCGTCCTCGTCTATTCTGCCCGCGTTCTTTTTGGAAAGGTTTTCGAAAATTCTGCTTTCGCGGCTTGGCACGTAGATGTCCTCGCCGTGCTCGAGCTTTATCTTGCCGATTTCCTTGGCGCAGGCTATTCTCTTTTCCAAGAGGTCTAAAATTTGCGAATCGAGATTGTCGATTTGCTCCCTGAACGTGTTTTTATCCATAAAATTTTTCTAAGCTGTTTTATTAAAGCGCGCGCCGGAGATTTTTTAAAGCAAAAAATTATTCTCCGCCTTCGCCTTCTCCGCCCGAATTTTCCTGCATGTGCAGCTGCGCCTGCCCGCTGCCCTGGTCGGCGGAGGGAAGGCCGACGTCCTCGTTTTTGATTTCATGCGGATTGCTTGCGCGGCGTATCCATTCGGAAATTTGGTTCGGGCTTAGAACGTCGGAGGCGGGCAGCTCCTCGATTGAGGTTGCCCCTATGAATTCCAAAAAAGCGGCGGTTGTGCCGTATTGCAGCGGCCGCCCGGGCAAGTCGGCTCTGCCCGTTATTTGTATGAGATCCCTGTCGGAGAGCCTCGCAATGGCGGAGTCGGCGTTGACGCCGCGGATTGCCTCGATTTCGGCGCGCGTTACGGGCTGGCGGTATGCGATTATTGCGAGGGTTTCCAAAGCCGCCTGCGTTAGCTTTTGCGGGCGCGGGTCGTTGCGCAGAAGGCGCACCCATTCGGCGTAGTCGGGCGATACGGCGAGCTTGAAGCCGTTGGGCCCCTGCAGGATTTTATAGACTTCGCCGCTGCTTTCCAGCTCGCCCGATATTTCGTCCATGGCCTCGCGTATTTGGGTCGCGGTCAAAAGGGTGGGCACCTGCGACATGATTTCGCTTATGAGCTCCTGCCGCTCCTGCGGCTCTTCGCCTTCGCCGCCTTCTTCTTCGGCGCGCGCGTCTTCCCTGTTTTCCTCGTGGTAGCGGGAGATTACCGCTTGTATGTCCTTAATCGAAAGCCATTCGCTTGTGGAAAACAAGAGAGCCTTTAAAATTTTTTTGAGATTAAATTCCATGTAAAAAAAACTTTACCTTATACAATTAAAGTCATTTTATAATCTCACAACAAAAAAATTTATGTTTACACGCAAATCAACAAAAAGTTTTGAAGGCAGGAACATGGCGGGGGCGAGAGCCCTCTGGCGCGCGACGGGGGTCAAGGAGGGCGACTTTAAAAAGCCGCTCATCGCCGTGGCAAATTCATTCACGCAGTTTGTCCCGGGGCACGTGCACCTCGACGAAGTCGGCAAGTTCGTCTGCCAAAAAATCGAGGAGTTCGGCGGCATCGCAAAGGAATTCAACACAATCGCAATCGACGACGGCATTGCAATGGGCCACGGCGGCATGCTTTATTCGCTGCCGTCGCGCGAGCTGATTGCAGACAGCGTCGAGTATATGGTGAATGCGCACTGCGCCGACGCGCTCATCTGCATTTCAAACTGCGACAAAATCACGCCCGGGATGATGATGGCTGCAATGCGCATGAACATCCCCACGATTTTCGTAAGCGGCGGTCCCATGGAATCGGCGAAAATCTCCGTTGGCGGCGTCGAAAAACAGATAGACATGATTGACTCCATGGTCGCGGGCGCAAACCCCGAAGTAAGCGACGAGCAGTCTTTGGAAATCGAGAGGGCTGCGTGTCCGACATGCGGCTCGTGCGCGGGCATGTTCACTGCAAATTCAATGAACTGCCTGATGGAGGCAATCGGCATGGCGCTGCCTGGCAACGGCACGACTGTCGCCACTCACACCGAGCGCAAAAATTTGTTCGAGCGCGCCGCAAAGCGCATTGTCGAAATGGCTTTGGAATATTACGACAAGGAAAACGTCTCAGTCCTTCCGCGCTCAATCGCAACGCGCGCGGCGTTCTTAAACGCGATGAAGCTCGACATCGCAATGGGCGGCAGCACAAACACTGTCCTGCACCTCTTGGCAATCGCCCGCGAAGGGGAGGTCGATTTTTCCATGCGCGACATCGACGCGCTTTCGCGCATCACTCCGCACCTTTGCAAAGTTTCGCCGAGCGTGCCGAATATCCACGTCCAGGACGTGCACCGCGCAGGCGGCGTTTACGGCATTTTGGGCGAATTAAACCGCGCGGGGCTCTTGGATACTTCCGTTAAAAACGTAATGGGCAAAACACTCGCCGAAGCTTTGGATAGCTACGACATCCTCTCGCCCAACTGCGGGGAAGAGACGAAGCGTTTTTACAAGGCCACAGGCGGCGGCAAATTCAATATCCGCGCCTTCTCGCAGGCGGCGTACAACGACTCTTTGGATACAGACCGCAAAAGCGGCGCCATACGCAACATCGAAAACGCCTACTCAAAAGACGGCGGCTTGGCTGTTTTGTTCGGCAACATCGCGCGCGACGGCTGCATCGTAAAGACCGCGGGAGTGGACAAAAGCATTTTGAAGTTCAAGGGCACGGCAAAAGTTTTCCACTCCGAAGGCGACGCAAGCAAGGCGATTTTGGGCGGGAAAATCGAGCCCGGCGACGTGGTTGTGATTTTGTACGAAGGCCCGAAGGGCGGGCCGGGCATGCAGGAAATGCTGTACCCGACAACGTTCCTTAAAAGCATGGGGCTTGGCAAGCTTTGCGCGCTCTTGACAGACGGCAGATTTTCAGGCGGCACCAGCGGGCTTTCGATTGGACATGCGTCCCCCGAGGCCGCGGACGGCGGCGACATCGCCCTAATTAAAAACGGAGATATGATTGACATCGACATTCCAAACCGCGCAATCTCGCTTTTGATTTCCGAAGAGGAAATGGACGCCCGCCGCCAATCCATGAAAAAAGATGGCTATTTGCCCAAGCGCGACAGGGTTGTCTCGAAGGCCTTGCAGTTTTACGCGCGCAACGTTTCGTCGGCTGCAAACGGCGCTGTCAGGGTTTAGCCCGCGCAAAAAATTCGCAAAAAATTCGCAAAACAAAAGAGGCTTCGCAAAATCGCAAAGCCTCTTTTTTTATAAAAATCAAAACGGATTTTTTGGATTATATTTCGCGCATCGTCTGGTCGTAGAATGCGAGAATGTCCTTTTTGTTCGGGCCGTCGTTGTGCGCCATTGCAGAGCGCGGGTGGCGGTTCATGAGGCCTGTCAGCATGTACGGGTAGTCGGGGCCCCAGCCGAGCTTTTCGCGCAGCGGCTCGATGTCGTTTTGTATGCACTCCAATACGGGGCGCAGCATGTATTTTGGATTGTGCAAGAATCCGATGAGAAGCTCCAATGGGCAGTTGCCCGCGCCGCGGCCAAGACCAGCCATTGTCGCGTCGAGCATATTTATGCCCTTTGTTATCGCCTCGATTGTGTTGGCGAATGCAAGCTGCATGTTGTTGTGCGCGTGTATGCCCACTTCCTTGCCCGCAGCGCGCGCGTACTTCAAGTATTTGCGCGCCATGTAGCCGATTTGTTCGCTGTAAAGCGAGCCGAAGCTGTCAACCAAATAGATTGTGCCGACGTCGGTTTGCGAGAGCATTTCCAGAGCTTCGTCGAGCTC
>JAFXRX010000040.1 GCA_017526045.1 Opitutales bacterium | reverse complement strand
CTGCCCGGGCTGGTAGACGCCGGCGTATCCGTTTTCGAGCAGGTCAAAGTAGATGCACTGCGTCGTGATCGTCTGCGGTATCGTCAAAGATGTGTCGAGCACAATGACAGTCAAAAGATACGGCCCGGCCGCGCCCGCCGTCTGCGTAGAACCGATTGTGAAAGTGCTTGCAAAATTGCCCTCATAAGAAAAAAGCGGGTCGGCTTCTGGACTAACAATGCCGTCGCGGTTGACGGCCTTTGCGAAGACGCGGAGGGTGTAGCCGGTGTAGTCGAGCTCCTCGGCGCCTCGCATAAATGTGAGGTTAAACTGCACAGTGTCTCCGCGGCAGATTTGGAAAGAATTGAGCGGCTCGACGGCGTTCTGGATGTCGAGCGTGCGGGTGATTATGCGGGTTGGTGCTGCTGCTGTGCTCATGGTAAAATAGTTTTTGAAAGAGTTAAAATGTTTGTTGCGGCCGTCAGGTCGGGCGCGTTGCGGTCGTCGTAGAACGCGGCGGCTGCGATTAGCACTGCCTGTTTTACGTGCTGCGGGAATACCGCGGGCGCTTTTGTTTTGTATGTGATTTTTATGCCGCCAATGTAGTTGGTGTTCGGCTCGCGGAAGTAGGCGCGGGCTATGGGTGCGGCTGCGTCAACCGAGACGCTGCGAAAGATGTCAATCGCATGCGTGGCGCCGTCGAAGTATTCGACGCTGACAAGCTCCAAAAACGTGCTGCGCGTAAGCAGCGCGAAGTCGGCGCCGTCGGTCGTGTAGGTTGCAAGAATGGTTTGCGGGCGCAGGCTTTGGCGCAGGACGTTTTCCGCCCAGTCGCAGGCGGCTTCGACGCATGCGGATACTTTCGCGTCGTCAAAGTCGTCGACGTGCATTTGGGCGCGGGCCTCGTCGAGTGTGATAAAGCCCTGCGCCTCAGACGCAAAAACCTGCAAGCCCTCAAACCTCATTTCTTGCCCTTCTTTGCGGGGGTTGGAGCGGGCTTTGCGCCCGGCTGAAAGAGCTCCGCCTGGCCGTTTGCCAAGAGAAGCGCGATGTCGCTTTTCTTCATCAAAGTGGGGTCAAGCACCTTGCCTTTGGGCGCTGTGGCGCCGTTTATGCGGGTTCCTTTAAGTATTCTTAGCATCATGATAAAAATCTTTCTAAGCGCTTGGCCGCGCCCAAAGCGGGCGCGGCTTTAAAGCGCGATTAAACTATTGCGTGCCGCCTTCTGCGCCGCCGTTGCCACCGTCAGAGCCACCGGATGCCGCGGCTTCTTCCATCGACAAGACAGAGAAGTTTGCGGGGTTGCCCACCTTGGCGTCGGCGAAGGTTTCGACCACAAGCTCGATTTGGCCTGTCTTTGCCTGCGAGTACGGATTGACCAAGATGCCGATGCCGCCCCACATACCAATGAAGAGACGTTCCCAAACGCCGAATATGAGGTTGCCCGAGCAGAGCGACGTTAGAGCCGCTTTGAGGCCTGCGATGCTCTTCAATCCGTCTTGATTTACGAATTCCGACATGATGAACTGGTCGGCGACTACTGTCGCGCCCTCGACTACCGGCGCCTTCGGCGTCGACATCAAGGTTGTGGCGAGAGTGCCGTCGAGCGCAAAGCCCATGGCGTCGACCGGCGCGTTCTTGTCCATCACGCCCGCGATGAGCGCGAGAACTTCCTGCCATGTCGGCTTACCTGCTTCGGCGACGTTGGAGTAATTTACGCCTGTGATGTTGGGGATGCCGACTACTGCGGCGTCGGCCGCGCCGTTAAATACGTTGTTTTCGACAACGCGCAATGCCGACTCGATCAGGTTGCGGGTTGTGAATGCCTCGACGTCGGGCGTGGACTGCATCACAAGCTGCGTTGTGATGTTTGTGTACGCGCTCACGCGGTGCGGGCTAAGCTCCGCCTTTGCAATTTCGGGCGAGAGCTCCGTAGCGGAGGCTGTTTCGCCGATAAAGCCGAGGTCTCCGCCGGCTGTGATTTGCTCGGGCACCTTGAGGTTGCCTGTCAAATTCTCAAACACAGTGGCGCCCAAGCGCGGGAGCACCAAGCGGCTGCGAAACATGTCCCAAATGTTCTGGTAAACGTCGACCGGGACTGTTGCGCCCTCTGTGCCCGAGACGGAAACTGCGGCGCGCGTGTTGAGTTTGGCGTTTGCCAAAGCTCGCAAAGCTTCCATGGGGATAACCTTTGCCTGCGGCGAATAGTTGAGGCCGCGGCGCTGAGCTTCGGTTTGGCCCTCGGCGAATACTTCGGCTTCGACGCCGTCTACCTTGCTGCCGCTGAGCATGCTCTTAATAGAGCGCGCAAAGCTGAACTTCTTCAGGTCGCGCAGGTTCTGGCCGCCGCCAAATGTGCCGGCGGGCACCGGATTTACGGCGCGGGCGCGGATTTCGCGGGCGCGTTTTTCCGCAGCTTCGAGGTCTGCGGCGCGCTTGTTATCGGCTTCGATTTGCTGGGTGAGCTCTTCGGCGCGGGCGTTGTCGGCGTCGAACTGCTTTTGTTCGTCTTCGGTGAGGTCGCGGCCTTCGGACTTTGCCTTTTCGAGCAAAGCCCTCATGCGGGCGAGGCACTCGTCTCTTTCCTGTTCTTTATTCATGATTTTCCTTTGTTTTGAGTTTTAGTTGCAAAAGTTTGAGCGCGTTTGAACGCGTGTTTAGCGCGGGAGTTGCGGGCTTTGCCGCAGCGCGGAAGAGGTCGTAGCTGCGCTTAGCGAGCGTAGTGTCGGGGTATGCCGGCATGACTACCGGCGAGATTTCAAAAAGCTCCGCCTCCAAAATTTCGCGGGTGTTGACGCCTGCATCGTCGATGTACCAGCGCTCGCGCGTCGGGAAAAAGCCAAATGAGTTTCCTTGAATATTTCCCGCTTCGATGTCCTTAATAAGATCCTGCGCGCGCGTGGTGTCGGGCAGGGTGGCGGTGAACGCGATGCCCTCGGGCGTCTTTTTTATTTCGAGGCGGCGGGCGCTGCGGCGCGCAAGCGGCGCGTCCCAATCATGCGAGTAAAGCAGCATGACTTCGAGGCCGGCGTCTGAGAGCACCTTGTCAAAGGCGGCTTCGTTGATGTATTCTACGAACTCGAACTCCTTGTCGTCGGAAAGCGGAAGGGAGGGCTTGCCGAAGGGAATGGCAAGGCCCTCTATAATGCGGGCGGTTGTGCCGCCCTCTTCCACTGAACGAACGGATAAAGTTGATTG
>JAFXRX010000351.1 GCA_017526045.1 Opitutales bacterium | reverse complement strand
CTCGTCCGCCTGCATTTTTTCCGTCCTGAAATTAAACGGCAGCACTCCCCTTTCCAAAACTTCCCTTATCTGCGCCCTGCGCTCGGCGTGCCGCGGCACCAAAAGAAGCCGCGCGTCTATGCCCGGCTTTTGGCGTATGCGCTTCAAAGCCTCCACAAGCATTTCCTCCTCGCCCTGCCAAGTGGAAGAGCCGAGCATGACAAGCGAATTTTGAGCAAAGCCGAACTGCTTTTTTAGAGCCGCCTTTTCCTCCGCGGACAATTTCGCCCCGCCCGCGGCGTCGAATTTTATGTTGCCCGTAACGGAGACTATTTCGGGCTTTGCGCCGAGCTTTAAAAACCTTGCCGCGTCGAAATCGCTACCGCAGGCGATTGCGCAAAATTTGTTGAATATGCGCTTTGCAAAATATTTTGCCTTCGAGTATCTGCCAAAGCTTTTGTCGGAGAGCCTCGCGTTCAAAAGCAGAAGCGGGACTTTTTTGGAAATTGCCCTGTGCAGGTGCTCCGGCCACAATTCCCCCTCCATCAAAACGCACATTCCGGGCTTTATCCTGCGCCATGCCGACGCGCTCGAAAGCCAGAAATCAAACGGGAAAATCCCGACCCAATAGCAGAATTTCGCGTACTTTTCGCGCAGAATTTTATAGCCCGTGGAAGTCGTCGTGGTAACGACCACCTCGTATTTTCCGTCGTCCTGCAGCATTTTCAAAAGGCTTGAAAGAGCCTCGACTTCGCCGACGCTTACCGCCTGTATCCAAATTCTTGTTTTGCCCTCGGCTGGCGGGGGCAGATTTTTTTGAAAGCCCAGGCGATGCGAAAAATCCCTGCCGTAGCCGCCGCGCCTTATCATGCGCATTGCATAGTAAGGCATTGAAAGCGCAAGCATGGGCAGGAACAGAATTCTGTAAAGCCAAATCATTTTTTTAAGCTTTTTCAAACAAAAGCGCGGTGTTTGCGCCGCCGAAGCCGCTGCTTAAAGAGAGCGCGATTTCGGGGTTTTTGTCTATGCGCTCGCGGACAATATTGAAAGGCTTTGCCGCCTCGTCGAGCTCCTCGATGTTCGCGGAAGCGGCGATAAAGCCCTCGTCGAGCATGAGCGCGCAGAACGCAGATTCCATGACGCCAGCAAGCGAGAGCCCGTGGCCTGTCAAAGACTTTGTCGAGCTAAGCGGCGTTTGCGGGTTTTCGCCGAAAATTTTTGCAATCGCCTTGAGCTCCGCGACGTCGCCTATCGGTGTGGACGTGCCGTGCGTGTTGATGTAGCCTACGTCCTCGGGCTTTACGCCTGTCGAAGCGAACGCAAAGCGCATTGCGTTTGCAAGCCCGTCGCCCTGCGGGTGCGGAATTGCGACGTTGTAGCCGTCGCTTGCCTGCCCCCAGCCGCGGAATTTTGCGTAAATTTTCGCGCCGCGGCGCTTCGCCTCCTCTTCGTCCTCCAAGACGGCAACAACCGCGCCCCCCGTGCCGACAAAGCCGTCGCGGTGTTTGTCGTACGGGCGCGACGCCTTCGCGGGATCGGGGTTGCATGAAAGCGCCCTCATGCCCGCAAACGGCAGGATTGTGCGCCTGTCGCCGTCTTCGCCGCCGACCACGAACATGCGCTTTTGGCGGCCGGTTGCGATTTCGTCGTAGGCAAAGCCCATCGCGTGCGAGGAGCTTGCGCAGGCTGAGGCAAACCCGCAGCTTGCCCCCTTGATTTTAAAAGCCGAAACCAAATTGAAAGAAAGAGTGCCAACAACCGACGAGACCACGCCCATGGGCGGGCAGCGCATGACGCCCATTTTGTCCATCCGATCCATTTGCGAGACGAGCATCGAAGTCGAGCCCGCGGAGGCTGTGTACATGCCGGTCTGCTCGTTCGAGACGTCATCGCCGCTTAGCTTCGCGTCGGCGATTGCCTGAACCATTGCGCAATAGGCGTACAAACAGTGGGGCGCAAAACCCCTCAAAACCTCGCGGCGTATGGAGTACTGCGGCGGGTAAGTCCAATCCTCAAAATCATAGCCTTCTGTATTGAAGCCCTTGACTGTGCCGAGGCATTTTACGGGGATTTTGGGGTCGTCAAAACCCTTGTAAAGCTCGATGCCCGAAATGGAGTTTTTGAGGCTATTTAAAACTTCCTCTTTTGAATTGCCGATGCTTGTGATAAAGCCGAGGCCTGTTATTGCTACGTTTTTTGGCATGATTTTTTCAGAAGTCGAATGTTAGCGAAATTTTTTCGGCGTAGGCGGTTTTCTGCCCGCCGACTGAAATAGAGCCTTCAAAAAGCCCGAGCGGGTGGCGTATGCGCTTTGCCTTCACGAGCATTTCAAGCTTGTCGCCCGGCCTGCAAATGCGGCAGCAGCGCACGCCGTCGAGGGACGTAAAAAATATGCGCTCCCTGTTCGCGTTTCTGCCCTGCGGGTCAAAGTCGCCCTTCATGAGTATGACTATCGCAAGCTGCCCGAGGGCTTCGAGCATCACCGAAGCGGGGAAAACCGGATTGTTCGGAAAGTGCCCCTTGAGGAAAAATTCGTCGCCCCTGATTGTGTACGAGCCGCGAACCTCGTTCCCCTCGATTTGAGCCTCGTCCAAAAACAGGTACGGGGGCTGCTGGGGCATAAAACTTTCGATTTGCTCTTTTGTAAATTTTTTTGCTTCGTGCATATGGAAGAATAAATACAAACAGCCTTTTGATTTCTTTCAACAAAAATTTTCCGCGCCCGAATGCGGAAGCCATAAAAAATAGTTGCCTAAAAGGGGAAAATGAACAAGATGCCCTATTTGTGAATTCTTCAAAGAATAAAATTCTCTTTGCCGTCAACTACGGCAAGGCAAACGCCGAAAGCCTCGCAAAAAGGCTTGCAAAAACCGCTCGCGCCATAGGCTTTGAATGCGTTATCGACGGCAAATTCCCGCCGTCGGAGGAAGCGTTCAGCGATGCCAAATGCTGCTGCGCAATCGGCGGGGACGGCACAATTTTATCGTGCCTGAACGGCGCGGTGAAACACGATGCGCCCATTTTCGGAATAAACCTCGGCAAGCTCGGCTTTATGGCGACATTCACCGACGCCATAACCGACGCCGAATTCGCCGACATCATTACATCAAAAAATTCCGAAATCGAAACCCGCGCGATATTGAAGGCGCAATTTGGGCAAAGCGGTTTTTTTGCGCTCAACGAATTTGCGATAAAGTCTTCGACATCGGCGGGCATTCTCGCCGCGGAAGTTTTCGCCGACGGCGAATTCGTCGCGGAGTTTGTCGGCGACGGGCTTATTTTTGCAACCCCAACGGGGACTTCCGCCTACAACCTTTCCGCGGGCGGGCCTTTGATCCACCCCAAAGCGCGGGTTTTCGCCCTTACGAGCATCTGCCCGCATACCCTCTCGAACCGCAGCCTCGTTTTCGATTCCGAAACCAAGCTCGAAATCCGCGTAAAAAATCCCAACTCGATTTTAATTCAGGACGGCAACATAATTTCAAGCTGGACGCAGCAGCCGCTTAAAATCGAAGTCGCGCCGCAGACGGTAAAATTCGTGCGCCCCGCGGGGCACTCGCATTTTTCAATTCTGCGCACAAAGCTCGGCTGGGGCGGCAACCCGCGCAACCTGCACATGTAGCCTTATGGACGAAGAACAGACCATAAAGCAGATAAAGGCAAAAGAAAGGGTCGCACAGATGGCGGCGGCGCAGCTAAAGGAGCGCGCGCTCAAAGAGGAGCTCGAAAGGCGCGTGTCGCTTGCGTGCATCGCGATTTTCATCGCCCTTAATTTCTGGCTCTTTTTATTTGCGGACTTTGCATACGGCAGCGTCAACCTGAAATATTTCGCGCTCGCCTGCGACGCCATAATCGCGCTGATGCTCGTTTTTGGCAAGGAGCCTTTTTCCTTTGCGCGCGCGTTTTTCGGCATCGCCGCGGGTTTTTACTCTTATCTTTTCTTCTGCCAAGGCCTCACGCAGGCGGCCGTTTTAAACGCGCTTTACTGGCTGGCGGCGACTCTTTTTACCATGCGCCTTAAAACCGCGCTTTCGATTTTGTTTTTAATATTGGCGGAGGCGTTTTACGTCGCGCTAATCCGCTCTATAATAGAAAGGCTGTAAATTTATGGAAAATCCAAAGGAAAAACAGGAAGAGCCCAAAATTTCGCTCGCGCAGAAAATTTCGCGCGCGGCGGAATTTTTCACCTTCGGCATATGGTCGTCCGACCTAAGGGAAATGTCGAAATTAAAGGCGGCCCTCTTTGCGATGATGCGCATAGTTTCAACGACCGTCTCGGGCATTATGAAAAACAAAATCCCCGTCCAGGCGGCGTCGCTTTCCTACACCACGCTGCTTGCGCTGGGCCCGCTGGTGGCGGTTGTCATCATTTTCTCGGGGATGGTGTTCAAGGAAAAGGGCGACAAATTCGTGTACGATAAAATAGTCGACGCCATGGTCTTTGTGATGCCCGCGGTAAACGAAGTGGTCGAGCCGCCGCGCGGCGAAATTTTCATAAACGGCGAAAAAGTTAATTTTTCAGAAGAGGCGCATCCCCCAAGAAAAATGACGCCCGAAGAGGAAGAGGCGGCGGAGCAAAAAATCAACCCCGAAATCCGCGCGCTCATCGCAAAAATTTCAAAAAGCAGCGCGTCTTTGGGGATTATGGGGACGCTCGCGGTGGTGCTTACATGCCTTCTATTGTGCGTAAACATGGAGTCGGCGTTCAACACCGTCTGGGGGCTCTACAAGGGCAGAAGCTGGATTATGCGCTTTACGTTCTACTGGATGCTGCTTACATTCGGCGTGGTGCTCGGAATTTCGGGAATGACGTTTTTAACGGGCTCGCAGCTCGGCGAAATCTTCAAAAATATCCCGATAATTTCCGAATACGCCGGCTGGGGGACGAAACTTGTGGGCATGGGCGCGCTCGTGGTCGCCTTGGCTTTGTTTTACAAGTGCATGCCCAACACCTACGTCAAGGCCTTTCCCGCGCTCGTCGGCGCGTTGATTGTAACGTGCCTGCTTTTGGCGAACAACAAGCTCTCGTTTTTGTACCTCGGCAAAATCGTCGAGCAGCAGAATTTCTACGGATATTTGGCGATAATCCCCATTGCGATGTTCAGCCTCTACATATTCTGGCTCTTCATTTTGACGGGGGCGCAAATAACCTACGCAATCCAGAATATGGACATGCTCTCGAGCGCGGAAAGCTGGAAGCGCACTGGCGGGCATGTAAAAAGAATGCTCTCGCTTGCGGTGTTCGCGGAAATTTCAAGGGCGTTTTACCGCGGCGAAAAAGCCCCGAATTTAAAGGCTCTCTGCACCCGCCTCGACATCCCCAAAGTCGTTTCGAGCGGCTGCATAATAATGCTGCTTGAAAAAAACCTCGTATGCGAAATCGAGGGCGAAAACGCCGAGCCCGCCTACAAGCCTGCAACCGCGCCCGACTTGATGACGCTTGCAAAATTCCTGCAAATCCTCGACGAAAACCCTGGCGACAACATCGCCTCCGCCGACATCGCAAAGCGAAGCCCCGCCGCAAACTACGCAATAGAGGCTTTCGCCGGCCTTGCAAAAGAGGAAAACATGCAAAAAACAATCAAAGAGCTGATTTTATAAATGGACATTTTCGACCTCAGAAACGAATACAAAAAAGGCTCGCTCGAGCGCGAAGACCTCAACCCGAACCCCTTTGCGCAATTCAAAAAGTGGTTTGGCGAGGCTCTCGACTGCAAGCTCGAAGAGCCCAACGCAATGGACGTGGCGACTGTCGGCGAAGGCGGCGCGCCGGACATCCGCACCGTTTTATTGAAGTCGTGGGACGAAAAGGGCTTTGTGTTCTTCACAAACTACGAATCCTCAAAGGCAAAGGACATCGCAAAAAACAGCAATGTTGCGGCGCACTTTTTGTGGCTGGGGCTCGAGCGGCAGCTGAAAATTTTGGGAAGGGCGGAAAAGATAAGCACATTGGAGTCGCTGCGCTACTTCATCTCGCGCCCGTCCGGCAGCAGGCTCGGCGCCTGGGTTTCGCACCAGAGCAAAGTCATAACCTCGCGCTCGCTTCTTGAAATGAAGTTTGCCGAAATGAAGCGCAAATTCGCGAACGGCGACATCCCCCTGCCCGACTTCTGGGGCGGCTACAGGATAGTCCCGCACACGTTCGAATTTTGGCAGGGGCGCCCAAGCAGGCTGCACGACCGCTTCCGCTACAAATTAACCGCGGGCGGCTTGTGGCAAATCGACAGGCTCTCGCCTTAGCTGCTCAAAATTAACATTGACCTTTGCGCGCGGCGGGGTCATATTTCCCGCTATATTTTTATCGAAACAAAACTATTATTCGCAACACATATGGCAAATCCAACCGACATCAGAAAGAACAACGTTATAATGTACAACAACGTCCCGCACGTTGTAATGAGCATGCTGCACCGCACCCAGGGGCGCGGCGCGGGCTTTGTGCAGACTGTTTTAAGAAACCTTGCAAACGGCTCGTCCACAACCGTAAAATTCCGCTCGACAGACTCCGTGGAATTCTGCCACACCACAAACAAGAGCCTGGAATTTTCGTACATAGACGGCGACGTCTACCACTTTATCCACCCCGAAACTTTCGAGGACTATTCAATCCAGGAATCGATTTTGGGCGACGACAAAAAATGGCTTGTCGAAGGCCACGAATACACGATTTTGTTCGTAAACGACGAGCCCGTATCGCTCGACCT
>JAFXRX010000350.1 GCA_017526045.1 Opitutales bacterium | reverse complement strand
GGCTGCTTGTAATCGAGCCTCCGCGCCCGCCTCTTACGACTGCGCAGTTCGACTATTTTAGCGAATTGCCGTTTACGGGAATGCCGCATTTTTCGTACAAAGATAAAATTCCCGCGTGGGAGATGATAAAAGAGTCAATCCCAGTTGTGCGCGGCTGCCCGGGCGGCTGCGCGTTTTGCGGGCTTGTCTCGCACCAGGGCAGGCAAATTGTCTCGCGCAGCAAAGAAAGCGTTTTAAGAAGCGTGAAAAATCTCGCGCAAAAGCCGTTTTTCCGCGGGACTATAACCGACATCGGCGGCGCGGCGGGCAACATTTACGGGCACTCGCCGCGCGACAGAGAGCTTTGCAAGAAGTGCAGGAGATACTCCTGTCTCTTCCCGAGTTTCTGCAAAAATTACAATGCAAAGGAAGAGCCGTTGATGGAGCTTTTAGACTCGATTATGAAAGAGCCGGGCGTGAAGCACTGCTTCATAAATTCGGGTGTGCGGCTCGACTTGGCTCTCGCGCAGCCGCGGCAGACGCGCAAGATTGTGGCAAGCCACGTTTCGGGGCAGGTAAGCGTCGCGCCCGAGCATCTCGACGATGCCGTTTTAAAGCTGATGCGCAAGGGCAGGGCGGGGGAGTTTGAGGCGTTCAAAAAAATCTTCGACGAGGTAAACGCGCAAACGGGCAAGCGGCAGTTTATGGTGCCTTATTTCATCTCGAATTTCCCCGGCTGCACGCAGGAAAATATGGAGGTTGTGGACAAGTTTTTAAACAAGTCGAACTGGAGCCTGCAGCAGGTGCAGGATTACATTCCGCTGCCGATGACCATGGGAGCCGCCATGTATTGCGCCGAAGTTGCCCCCGACGGATCTCCCATAAAAGTCAACAAGGGGCTGGGGGAGCGCAGGCAGCAGCGCGGGGTTTTAAAGAAGGCGCGCGGCTCTTCGCAAAAAAATTTCCAAAACCGCAAGGGCGGCTTTAACGGGCGCGGCAAGTAAATGCGCGGAATTTTTACGGGCGGTTCGACAAAAGCGGCAGCCCCACAATGCCGATTAAAATAAACAGAAGGCATACAATTCTGGCGGCTTCAAATGGCTCGTTGAAAACCAGAATGCCGTAGGTTGCGACTCCCAGCGCGCCTATTCCAGTCCAGATTGCGTAGGCTGTGCCGACCGGCAGCGTGCGTATGCTCAAATTCAAAAACGCAAAGCTCAGTATCGCGAAAACGCACACGAAAATCGACGGGATTATTTTTGTAAACCCCTCTGAATATTTGAGCATCACCGCAAAGCCGACTTCGAACGTGCTTGCCGAAAAGAGCAAAATCCACGCCGTTCTGCCCGAGGGCGCGCGCATAAAAAATTCGAGGGCGGTTGAGAGTGCTTGGTTTAATGCCGACATAAAAATAAATTTTGCGTAATGGGCTAAGAATATTTATAGCTTCGGCGTTTTGTCAAATTTTAAAAATTTTATCATCCTGAAGCTCCGGCGCAAATTGCCGACGCCTAAAATATTGCAGCTTTCCAAAACAAAAGGCTTTATTTTTCCGAAAATAGCGCATATTTTTATAAAAATTTTTAAAGAGGGAGGCGTTTTTTATGCAGAAACTAAAAATATCTTTAATTGCGCTTGCCGCGTTTGCCGCGGCGCAAGCCCCGCTTTTCGGGCAGTCCAAGCACGGCACAAACCCCATTCATCCCACATACACAGGCAAAATTATGGCGGGCTACCAGGGCTGGTTCAGGGCTAAGGGCGACGGCTCGGGCAGGGGCTGGGTGCACTGGGGGCAGCGAGGCTTCAGCCCCGAAAACTGCACGGTCGAGGCTTTGCCGTTCATGGACGAATACGAATTCCAGTACGAAAGCGGCATCTCAAAAGACGGCAAGCCCGTCAAGGT
>JAFXRX010000349.1 GCA_017526045.1 Opitutales bacterium | reverse complement strand
GCGACGGCGACGCAAAGAATTGGAAAGCCCCCGCAGCCGCTCGCGCCTCCAGCAAGGAAATAACTTTCAAAAACGCCAGGCTTGAAATTGACAAAACAAGAACGCTCGAACAGGTGTTTAACGAAAACCCCTACACCAAAGCCGCGCGGTGGCGAACCTTCGAAAGCGGCGGCAAAAAATATATTCAGGTGGATTGCGGATTGGACGTGCAGCCGGTTTTTAAAGAATTGAGATACAATATAGAAATGATAGCCAACCCCAACAGCATCGCGCTTTATCCTTTTGCGGTGCTGATGAACTCGAGCGAGATGTCGTTTCTATTCCAAATATCGGGTGAAAAAATTGAGCTTGTGAAGATAACCGACAGGCTTTTGAGGCATAAAGTCGATTCGCAAATAGAATCTATAGGCGCTAAAATGTTAAATCTCGGCTTCAATTATGCTCTGCTTGCCGAGATGAGAAAGATGTTGCCTGCCATTATTGGCATGATACCCGAAAACCGAGAAATAACTTCGAAGGAAGTTTTGGATTTTAGACTGAAAATGCTTTACCAGGGGAAAACTCCGTTCACTTAATAAAAACGCTTTGCCCCGCGCAAAGAAGCCGCGGCGGCGAAGCGGCGTGAAAAGGCTATTCAATCCCTAAAAAATTTATTTAAAAAACTTGCCGAGTGCGCGGCGAATAATCTTGTCAAATTTAAAAGTTTACGCTAAAAAACAAATTATGAGCGAATTTGGGATTGTATTGATTGTTTTGGGATTGTTTCCAGTCTTTTTTATAAGCTTTTTGTGCGCGGCGCTCGAGTTGCGGGCGTCGGTTTTTAAAAGTATGTGCGTGTGCGTATTAAATATGGCGTTTGCGTTTGCGTCCTTCATTCTCTTTCTTTGGAGTTTTAAGATGTTTGCGTTATGCTTTTTTTGTTTGTTCGCGCTTTTGCAAGTTTTGTTATGCCTTGAAATATTATGGAGTTGCGGCGGAGTTGAAGGCGTGAAAAAATCGCTTGGCAGATCTGTTTTTTGCCTGGTTGCCGGCGATATTGTATTTGTGATTTACAGCGTTTTTATCCAAAGATTGCTTGCGAATTTGGCTGCGTAAATAAATTTTCAGAGAAAATTTTTATTTAGGGCTGCGGATTGTCACCCGAAGAAAATTTTAACAAGGCGCAGAAGCTTCACAAATCGGGAAAAGCTGAAGAGGCAGTTTAATTTTATCGTATGGCAGCGAAACAGGGAAAATCTGAAGCTCAATATTATCTTGGTTTTTGTTATGTGTACGGCGACGGCATCAAAGAGAATAAAGTAGAAGCTGTAAAATGGTGGCGCAAGGAGATGAACTTGCAATAAAAGCCCTGAAAAGATTTAAATAATATCTAAAAACCGATTTCAAAGCAAGAAGCCCCCGCATAGGGGGCTTTTTGTTTTGGGCGGAATGTGGTTTTTGTCTGATTATTTGTCAAATTTTTTGTAGATTTGGGCGAGAATTGCGCCGGAAATATTGTGCCAGACCGAAAATATCGCCCCCGGGACTGGCGCCATTGCAAGCGCGGGGAACGCGCTTTGCGCAAGGCTTGCCGCAAGCCCCGAATTTTGCATGCCGATTTCTATCGACATCGCCTTTGTCTTTGCAACACTCATTCCAAGCATACGCGCGATTAAAAATCCGCACGCAAAGCCCAAGATGTTGTGCAAAATTACAACGCAAAAAATCACCCCAACGCTCTCAAAAATATTTTGCGAATTGTGCGCGACAATGCAGCCCACAATCAGCGCGATTGCGATTACCGCAAGGCTTGGCGACATCTTCGCAACTGTTTCGATTTTTTTTGAAAAAATCTTTTTAATTGCAAGCCCCGCCGCTATCGGGATTATTACGACTTCAAAAATCGACCACACCATTTTTAGGGCGTCAACCTCGACATTTTTGCGCAGGCAAACATACACGATAAAGGGCGTTGCAAGCGGCGCAAGCAGCGTGTTTAGCGCGGTCATTCCAACGGAGAGGGCGACGTCGCCCTTTGCGATGAATGTTATCACGTTGCTTGCAGTCCCCCCGGGGCAGGCTCCGACCAAAATCACGCCCGCTGCCAGCGCGGTTTCAAGCCCGAAAATTTTTGAAAGCGCGTATGCCAAAAGCGGCATTATTGTAAACTGCGCGATGCATCCAATCAAAACTTCCTTCGGGTGCAGCAGCACTTGCGCAAAATCTTCCGCCTTCATGTTAAGCCCCATGGCAAACATCACAACCATGAGCATCGGCGGCACGAGCGAGCCGTCTATCCACAAAAAACTTTTCGGGAAATACAGGGCGCAGAGCGCGGCGGCCAAAACTATTGCGGCGATATACCGCGGCAAAAAATCGCAAATTTTCATATGTTTTTTAGAACTTCGTTCATGCTGCCAGAGCGGAAGCCTTCGAGGTCGAGCGTT
>JAFXRX010000348.1 GCA_017526045.1 Opitutales bacterium | reverse complement strand
TCGAGGACTTCGCCGAAGTCGCAGAAGGGGATTTTTGTTACGAGCTCCCTGGTGTTGTCGCGGTCGAACGCCGCCCAGCCGCCGTTTTTGGACTGCATTGCAAGAATCCAGTTTATCGCCCTGCCCAGAGCCGCGTCGAGCTTGACAGCGCGGTCGGTGTCGCGCGGGATGAGGTTTTGGATTTTCTTCAAGGCGATGATTGCAACCGCCGCGTCGTCGATGTCGGGGTAGAAGTTGTTCGCCCTTTGGAACGCCCAGCCCGAAGCCTCGACTTTTTTGCCGACTTTTTTCGACCAGTCGCCGTGGTAGCGGTTTTCCTTTGAGAGGATGTAGTCGAGGGCTTTTATAAGCTGCGGGCAGGTTTCCGGAGTTTCGCCCGAATCCATCAGGGCTATCATTGTAAGCAGGGTGTCCCAGACGGGGCTTTCGCTTGCCTGAAGCATTGTGCCTTCCCCGCGCTGAACTTGCCAGTGGAGGTTGAAGGCGTCGACTGCCTTCGACATGTTTATCTGGTCGAGAGAAAAGCCCTCGACGTGCATGACAATTATTGCGTAAATCCACGGCGGCTGAATGCCGTCCCATGCGCCGTCCTCGTCCTGGTGCTCCAAAATCCATTGCAAAACGAGCTTTATCGCCTGCTCGCGCAGCGGCTTTACGGGGAAGCGGTTGTAGGTGTGGAGCATGTTGTCAAGCTTTATGAAAAAGTTCGGCCAGCTGAAAAACGACTTGCTATTGTTGGGCATTCTGAAATCCGTATTTTCCCTGCCTTCGGGGAAGAGCTCGTCGGGCTGCAAGTGTTGCGGCAGCCTTTTTATCGGGCGGCGGACTGTCAGGATTGAAATGGGCATCATTGTGGCGCGCGCCCAGGCTGCGAAGTCGTAAATATTAAAAATGCACCAGTGGGGCAGGAATATGATTTCGGGCGGAAGCACGGGAGTGTGCGCCCACGGCCACTGCCCGAAGAGCGCGAGCCAGTATTTTGTAAAAACTCTTATATGTTCGGTCCACTTGTTTTCCAGGAGCCATTCGCGGGCTTTTTTCATGTGCGGGGCATTGGGGGCGTGCCCGTAGAGGCGCAGCGCGAAGTAGCATTCAAGCGTTGTGTTGATGTCGCCCTGCTCGGACTTGTAATAGACGTCCCACGAGCCGTCCTCGCGCTGCCTGTCGAGAACATAGCGGATTACTTTTTCGATTTTTGGGTCTTTGAAGCCGATGAAGTACATCGCCATGAGCCACTGCGCCTCCATGCAGCAGTTTGTATCGAGGGGGGCGCACCACATGCCGTCTGCCGACTGCCGCTCTTTCAGCCAATCGGCTGCGGATTTGATTGTTTTTTGCAGGCTCTCAAAAGAAATGGTTTTTTCCGGCGCGCCGCCGCCGGTATTTTGGGAAAACTCGGGGGCTTCTTTTTCCATAATAGTGAAAGAATTTTTTAGAATATTAACTAAAAAAAACGGAAAATAAAAGTATTTTTTTGCACGGCGTTAGCCAATGCGGATATATTTCAGGCCGCAGAGGTTTGTGGACGCAAGGGCGTTTCGCCCGTCAATTACCACAGGGTTGTCGGCAAGGCTTTTTATCCTTTCCCAGTCGGGCATCCTAAACTCCTTCCATTCCGTTACGTGGAAAATGGCGCAGGCGTTTATTGAGCATTCATAAATATCGGGCGCGTATCTTACAGCGCCGCCTATTCTTCTTTTGCATTCATCCATCGCCACAGGGTCGTAAACCGAAATTTCGCAGCCCGCCTTCAAGAGGCTGCCTATAAGCGCAAGAGACGGGGCTTCGCGCATGTCGTCGGTTCCGGGCTTAAACGCCAGCCCCCAGACTGCGACTTTTTTGCCCTCCAAATTCCCGCCCATCTCCTTTTCAAATTTTTTAAAGAGAATATTTTTTTGGGCGTTGTTTACCTCCTCCACGGCTTCAAGAACCTTCATTTTTGCGCCGAGGCCGCGCGCGGTTTTTATCAGAGCCTTTACGTCTTTCGGGAAGCATGAGCCGCCGTAGCCGCAGCCCGCATAGAGGAATTTTGAGCCGATTCGGGTGTCCGAGCCGATGCCGCTGCGAACCATATCGACATTGGCTCCTGTCAGCTCGCATAGATTTGCTATTTCGTTCATAAACGATATGCGGGCGGCAAGCATTGAGTTTGCCGCGTACTTTGTCAATTCCGCGGAGGCTATGTCCATAAAAATAACGCGGAATTTTTGCAGCAAAATAGGCTTGTAAAGCGACTCCATAATTTGGCGCGCCCTTTCCGAATCAACTCCCACGACAACCCTGTCGGGGCGCATAAAATCCTCTATTGCGCTGCCTTCCTTCAAAAATTCCGGATTTGACGCGACGTCGAAAGGGATGTCTTCGCCGCGCTTTTCAAGCTCCGCTTTTATGGCGGCGCGCACTTTTTCGGCGGTGCCCACCGGCACTGTGCTTTTAATTGCGACGAGAGCGTATTTTTTTAAGGCTCTGCCGATTTCTTTGGCGACGCCTATGACATGCTGCAAGTCCGCGCTGCCGTCCTCGTTGGGCGGCGTTCCGACTGCGATAAACACAATGGACACTCCGTCCAAAATTTCTTTTAGGCTTGTTGAAAATTTGAGCCTGCCCGCTTTGGCGTTGCGGTGCACGATTGCGTCCAGATTGGGTTCGTAAATCGGAATTATGCCGTTTTTAAGCGCGCCGATTTTTTCCGCGTTTAAATCGACGCAGAAAACATTTGCTCCCATTTCGGCAAAGCACGCGCCCGTAACAAGCCCGACATATCCCGTTCCAACAATAGCGATATTCATATATTTTTAATTTGAAATTTTTTGCATGTTATG
>JAFXRX010000347.1 GCA_017526045.1 Opitutales bacterium | reverse complement strand
TTTTGGAGGGGCGCGTGAGCATAAACGGCGCTCCCGCGCAAATCGGCGCGGACGTCAGCCCCGAAACCGACAGGGTTGTCGTTGACGGCAAGGCTGTCGGCGGCGCGGCGGAGGAAAAAGTCGTCCTTGCGATGAACAAGCCCAAAGGCTACCTCTGCACGAACGCCGACCAGTTCGGCGGCAAAACCGTTTTTGAACTCCTGCGCGAGCCGTATTCGCAGATGAAGCTCTTTTGCGTCGGCAGGCTCGACAAAAATTCCGAGGGGCTTTTGATTTTGACAAACGACGGCGATCTTGCAAACCGCATCATACACCCATCAAACGGCGTCATAAAACGCTACAGGGTTCTGCTTAACCGCGACTTCGACAAAACCCTCATTCCCGTGCTTTTGGACGGCGTAATGCACGAGGGCGAAAAGCTGCGCGCAACCCGCATCTCAACCCTGCCCGACAAGGACACGCCCCTTTACGCGCGGCGCCTCGAAGTCTGGCTAAACCAGGGCAGGAAGCGCGAAGTCCGCAGGATGTTCGAGGCTGTCGGCTACTTTGTGAAGGAGCTTGTGCGCACGCAAATCGGCCGCTACGAACTGCGCCGCATCGCGGAGGGCTCGTACAAAAAATTGCAGCAAAAAGATATTGATAAACTGAAATCCAATCCGCAATAATTACAGCTCTTTTTATTTTATGAAAAGCCGAATGGACAGCGTCGAAGACTGCATAAAAGATTTTGCCGCGGGCAAAATTGTGATTATCGTCGACGACGAAAACCGCGAAAACGAAGGCGACATGATTTTGTCCGCGGAGCTTGCGACGCCCGAAACTGTGAACATCATTTTGCGCTACGCCCGCGGGCTTTTGTGCGCCCCGACGACTTCCGAACGCCTTAGCCAAATCGGCATTGAGGACATGGTGAAGGTAAACCGCGACCCAAAGGGCACAGCCTACACCGTGACTTTGGACGCCGCAACAGGAGTAAGCACAGGCATCAGCGCGGCGGACAGGGCGAGGGCTTTAAATTTGATGGCGGATTTCAGCGTCGGCAAAGAGGCATTTGTAAGCCCGGGGCACATCCAGCCATTGCGCGCCCGCGCGGGCGGCGTGTTGGAGCGCGGCGGCCACACCGAGGCGAGCGTCGATTTGGCGAGGCTTGCGGGGCTCAAGCCCTGCTGCGCAATCTGCGAAATCATGAACGACGACGGCACAATGGCGCGGCTTCCCGACCTTGTCGAATTCAAAAAAAAGCACAACATGAAGCTTATGAGCGTCGCGGATTTGGTCGAGTACAGGCTGCGGCACGAGCATATAATGCAGAGGCTTTTCGAGCGCGAAATCAAAACGCGCTTCGGCAATTTCAAGCTCGTGGGGCTTAAATCGAAGGCGACAAACCGCGTGCACTACGCGCTCATAAAGGGCGACTTGTCGAAGTCGGCAGCACCCCTTGTAAGGGTTCATTCCGAAAATATTTTGGGCGACATTTTCGCCGACACTTCGTTCAGCTCGGGCTCGAGCTCCTTTGAAAGCGCAATGCGCAAAATTTCCGACGAAGGCTGCGGGGCCCTCGTTTACGTAAGCCTCCCCGACGGCGGCATCGACCCTTATTCGGGCGAGCCGATAAAGCCCACCGCGCGCGACTACGGCGCGGGCTCGCAAATTCTGCGCGAGCTTGGAATTTCTAAAATGAAACTTTTGACGACACACTTGGCGACCCACAAACTGCCCGACGGCTACGGGCTCGAAATTGCGGAGGAAATTCAAATATGAGTTTGGACAGAGGCTCAAAACCAAAGTTCGACGCGAGCTGCTACCGCTTCGGCATCGCCGCGGCGAGATTTAACGAGGAACTGACAAACGCTCTTTTAAACGACGCGCTTGCGACTATTTTTTGCGCGGGCGTGCCTGCCGAAAACGTCAGGGTCATGCGCGTGCCTGGCTCCGGCGAGCTGCCGCACACCTGCAACATTATGGCGTCCAGCGGCGACTTCGACGCGGTAATCGCCCTCGGGGTGGTCATCGCGGGCGAGACGCCGCACCACATGATAATCGGCAACTCGACGGCGTTCGCCTTGCAGGAAGTCGCGCTCGACTGCCAAGTGCCCGTCATAAACGGCATAGTAGTCGCCGAAACCCGCAAGCAGGCGGAGGAGCGCACGATAGGCTCGATTAAGCGCGGCGTGGAATTTGCCGAGGCGGCTTTGGAAATGGCTTGGCTTACCGACTCTTTTTTGGCTGAATACGACGAAGACGGAGAATAATTTTATGGACGAGGAATTTTTGGACATCGACTCTCTTGAAATGAGCGCGCGCCGCGAAAACCGCGCGGCGGCAGTGCAGTACATCTACATGTGCGAAATCAATAAAGAAACGCATTCGCCCGAATATTTGGCGGGCTTTTTCGCCCAGAAAAACAGGCCGCGCGAATTTTACGCGTTCGCCGAGGAGCTGATTGCGGGAGTTTTTAAGCACATTTTGGAAATCGACGCCGAGATTGAAAAAGTCGCGCAAAACTGGTCGATTGAGCGCATCTGCAAGGTCGATTTGGCAATAATGCGCATATCGGCGTTTGAAATTATGTTCCGCGCCGACATCCCGTCGGTGGTGTCGATAAACGAGGCGATAGACCTTTCCAAAATGTTCTCCAACGCCGACTCCAAGCGCTTCGTAAACGGCGTTCTCGACAAAATCAAAGCCAAGCAGTGCACCAAAGACCCCTCCGTAAAATTCGTAAAATAGGGCGCATAAAAAAAGATGTTTTCGATTTTTAAAAAATTCAAAGAGGGCTTTAAAAAGACAATCGGCGGCGCGCTCGGCGGGCTGCAAAATTTGTTCGCAAAAAAAATCTCCGCAGAGGACATAGATTTTATAGAGGAGACGCTCTACGGCGCGGACTTCGGCTGGGACACTACAAGCGACGTCGTCGGCGCAATCCGCGAGGCGTACAAGCGCGACAAGGAGCTGCGCGGCAAAGAGGCGGCGCAAATCGGCGCGAGGGTGCTTTCGCAAATTCTCGAAGGCTCCGAGGGCGAATTGAAAACCGCGCAAAATTCGCCCACAGTCATCTGACTGGTGGGCGTCAACGGCTCTGGCAAGACGACGACTGCGGCAAAACTTGCAAGCATAATAAAAAATTCGGGCAAGAGCGTGGTGCTCGGCGCGTGCGACACTTTTAGGGCGGCGGCAAACGAGCAGATAAAAACTTGGGCAGAAAGGCTCGGCGTTTATTTGGTGGCAAGCTCGCACGGCGCGGACTCCGCGGCAGTGGCGTGGGACGCATTCCAGGCGGCGAAGTCGCGCGGCGCGGATTTTCTGATTTTGGACACAGCGGGCAGGCTCCACAACAAGGAAAATTTGATGAACGAGCTTGCAAAAATCCGCAGGGTTTTGGAAAAGAACGACCCGTCCGCGCCGCAAAATTCGATAATCGTTGTCGATGGCAGCTTGGGCTCAAACAGCATCGAGCAGGCGAGGGCGTTTGACAAGGCGTTCGGGCTTAGCGGCATGATAATAACAAAGCTCGACGGCACCTCAAAAGGCGGCGCGCTCGCGGGAATTTTTAGACAGCTGAAACTGCCGATTTTGTACATCGGCCTCGGCGAAAAGCCCGAAGACCTGCAAAAATTCGACGCCAAAGCCTACGCAAATTCCATATTCGGCCTGGACGAAAATTAAAAATTTTTCTGCGCAAAAATTTCTAAAAATCTTTTAATAAAAACGGCTTCGCAATTTCGCGACGCCGTTTTTTGCGGCAAATAATAAAAAGCTTGAAACAGAAACAAAGTTTTATAGCCTAAACATTAGAGTTTAGTTGGATTTGTTATGAAAAAAATATGCATAATTTTTGCGGTTTTATTTTTTAGCCTGGCATGCTTTGCGGGCGGGAGGTTTTATGTGACGACTTCGGGCAATGATTTAAATGACGGCAAGAGCTGGGCGAATGCGTTTGCAGACGTCCAGACTGCGATTGACGCCGCCGCCGCGGTTGCCACAGACGAAAGCCCGAGCGAAGTTTGGATTGCAAAAGGCGCGTACAAGCTCGATTTTCCGATTGAAATGAAAAACAATGTCGCAATCTACGGCGGCTTCGCGGGGACGGAAAATTCTTTGGATGAACGCAAAAGCGGCAACGAAACAATATTGGACGGCAAATATTCAGACGGCGCAATCTGTAATAATTATTCCGAATTAAATCCGCTTGCAAGTTCGGCGAAGCTGGATTCCGTTAAAATCATAAGCGTTATTGCCAACCATTATTCTTCTCCAACGATAGCAAACTGTATAATAAACGCAGATGCAGAAGATTATGGCATTTTCAACAATCATTCATCACCGACGATAACAAACTGTAAAATATTCGGAAATCATAGCTATTATGGCGCAGGCATTGGCAATTATAATTCTTCTGCCCCGACGATAACCAACTGCACGATAATGGAAAATGACGGCGATGGCATTTGCAACATTGATTCTTCTCCAACTATAGCCAACTGCACGATATGCGGAAATGGCGGCTATATTTCTTCCGCTTCGATGGAGGGCTATTATGGCTCCGGTATTTACAACAGCGGCTCTTCGCCGACAATAATAAATTGCACGATAAGCGAAAATATTAGCGAAGGCATTCGCAACTTTTATAGTTCGTCTCCTGCTATAACTAACTGTACAATAATCAGGAATGGCAGCTATATTTCTTCCGCTTGGATGGAGGGTTATTATGGTTGGGGCATTCGCAACGATGAGTCCTCTCCAATGATAACTAACTGCATAATTTGGGGGAATTACTCGTCGTCAATATTCAACGAAAATGAAGATTCAACGCCGGTTGTAAAAAATTACGCAGTGCAAGGCG
>JAFXRX010000346.1 GCA_017526045.1 Opitutales bacterium | reverse complement strand
GGCTTTAACTACAATTTCAAAGACGGCGGCGGCATCGAGCTTGAGCGCTCAATAAAAGACATAAGCGACATCCAAAATCTGCCGCCCGCATCTGCTGTGCGCGAAAGATTGGGATACGTCAAAGACGCGCTAAAAATGCTGCGGGGCGAATTGCCGGACAAGGCGGTGCTGGGCTTTTGCGCCTCGCCCTTCACGCTTGCAGCTTACATGATTGAGGGCGGCTCGTCGGCGGATTTTAAAAAGTTCAACGACTTCTTCACAAACGAGCCTTATTTATTCGAAATGCTTTCCGCAAAGCTTGCGCTCGCCACTTCAGAATACGCGCAAATGCAGGCGGAATGCGGCATAGACGCGCTGCAGATGTTCGACTCGCACGCCTCGTGCGCGCCGTTTGCCCTCTACGAGGATTTGTCGGCAAGAAGCGCAAACTTCGCGATGAGCAAAATTCAAGGGAAAGTAAAAACAATCTTTTTTGCAAACAATATGGAGGGCAGGTTCGAAGAGGTGAAAAAAGTCTCCGCCGACGCCTACAGCCTCGGCTCGCAAACAGGCCTTGCGGAAATCGCCGCGCAATACGGCAACTCTTTCGCGCTCCAGGGCAATCTGCCAAACCGCCTGCTTTCGGACGCAACGCCCAAAGTTGTCGCGCAAAAGGCGGGCGAGCTTCTCTCTTCAATGAAAAACTACAGGCACATCCTGAATTTGGGGCACGGGATTTTGCCCGACGCAAAGCTCGAAAACGTCGAAGCCCTCGCAACCGCAGCAAAGAATTTCAAAAGATGAAAAACATAAAAGAGCTGATTTTAAAGTACGAGACGCCCGGGCCAAGATACACCTCCTACCCGACCGCGCCGCACTTCTCGCCCGAAACGGACAAAAACGAGCTTGTAAAAAAAGCCGTCCAAATCGATTCTCCGCGCTCGCTTTACATCCACATTCCGTTCTGCAAAACGCAGTGCCTTTTCTGCGGCTGCTCTTCGAGCGTCTGCACCGACGTAAAAAAATCCGGGCAATACCTCGAACTATTGCAAAAAGAGCTCGAGCTCTGGCAGGGCGCGGGGCTTAAAAAATGCGCCCTTAAACAAATCCACTTCGGCGGAGGCACTCCGAATTTTCTGCCGCCCGAGCAAATTTTAAGGCTCAACGAAATAATCGAAAGCTTTTTTGAAATATCGCAAGACTGCGAATATTCCGTCGAGCTCGACCCGCGCACCCTGACGCTTGAAAAAGTCGAGGCGTTTGCAAAAATCGGCGTAAACCGCGCCTCAATCGGCGTACAGGACACAAACGCCGAAGTCCAGAAGGCGATTGCAAGAATTCAGCCGCAGGAAATGAATTTGCGGGCGTTTGAGTGGCTGAGAAACTCGGGCATACAAAAGATAAACGTCGACATAATGTACGGGCTTCCCCTGCAAAATTTGCAAAATTTCCAAAACACAATCGACAGCGCCCTCGCCCTGCGCCCCGACAGAATTGCGCTTTTTAACTACGCCCACGTCCCCTGGATGAAATCGGCGCAAAAAGCCCTCGAAAAATACCCGATGGCATCCCCTGCGGAAAAAGTCGCCCTCTTCGAAATGGCGATGTCGGCATTTAAAAATGCGGGCTTTGAATACATAGGGCTCGACCACTTCGCCCTGCCCCAAGACGAGCTTATTATGGCTCGAAAAAACGGCACCTTGCAGCGCAACTTCCAGGGCTACAGCACCCGCGCGGGGCTGGAGTCGTTCGCGCTGGGGCTAACTTCAATTTCCCAGACAAAAAATTCCTACCGCCAAAATCTGAAAATCTACGAGGCCTACGAAGCCTGCGTAAAAAGCGGCAAATTGCCCGTT
>JAFXRX010000345.1 GCA_017526045.1 Opitutales bacterium | reverse complement strand
GCGAAGGCGCGCGAATGGCTCCTGAAAAACGAGTGGCAAAAGCGCATCAGAGTGTTTACAAAATACTGGCTTGCGCTCTTCGGCGAGTGGGACTGGAACGAAACCCCCGAGCTGCCGCCCGAAATCATATTCCTGCCGAAGTTTATGCCCATAAACATTTACAGGTTCGCATGCTGGGCGAGGGCGACTATGATGCCGCTTACTATCGTGCTTTCGCAGAAGCCCGTAAAAAATCTCGGGCAAAAATTCAGGTGCGACGAGCTCTTCCCCGAAGGCAGAAACTACGCGCTTTGGGGCTTCTCGAAAAACGGCAAAAAATTCTTTTCCTGGGAAAATTTCTTCCTTACAAGCGACAAGCTTTTGCGCGCCTACAACAAATTTTTGGGCTGGAACCCCTTCAGGCAGCAGGCCAAGAAAAAAGTCATGGAGTGGATTTTGGAGCACCAGGACGAGGACGGCTACTGGGGCGGCATCCAGCCGCCGTGGATTTACGGCATTATCGCAATGCACATCAGCGGCTTTGATTTCAGCCAGAAAAACATGGAGCTTGCGCTCAACGCCGTAAATTTGCACTGGTCGGAGCAGAGCGAAAAGGGCATAAGAATAAAGGCAAGCGAAAGCCCCGTCTGGGACACCATGCTCGCTTTGAACGCGCTCTTGGACGCGGGCGAGCCCTTTGACAGCAAAGGGGTAGCGAAGGCCGTCGACTATCTTTTGGAAAAGGAAAACGCCTATTACGGCGACTGGGCGGTGCTTGTGGGCAACAAGGTCAAGCCGAGTGGCTGGTCGTTCGAAAGGGCGAACAAGTACTATCCCGACATCGACGACACGGGGGTTGCAATCTGCGCGCTCAAAAAATTCCGCAACATCCTTCCCGAAGGCGACCCGCGCATAGAAAAAATCGACACAGCAATCGAAAGGGCTATCGAGTGGATTTTGGCGATGCAGTCGCAAAACGGCGGCTGGGGCGCGTTCGACAAGGACAACAACAAGGAAATCGTGACAAAAATCCCCTTCTGCGACTTCGGCGAAGTTCTCGACCCGCCGAGCGCGGACGTTACGGCGCACATCATCGAGGCTTTGAGCATGTGCGGATATTCGAAAGGCCACCCCGCAATGAAAAACGCGCTCGAATTTTTGTACGGCGAGCAGGAAAAGGACGGCTCGTGGTTCGGCAGGTGGGGCATCAACTACATTTACGGAACGTGGTGCGTTCTGACAGCCCTCGCGAGAGTCGGCGAGACCGCGGAAAACCCGCGCGTCAAAAAGGCTCTCGATTGGATTTTGTCGAAGCAAAACGAAGACGGCGGCTGGGGCGAGAGCGCGGAAACCTACATGAACCCGTCAACCGCGGGCAAATCGGGCAACTCGACCGCCTCGCAAACCGCGTGGGCTCTGATTGCCCTGGGGGCTTTCGGCTACGCAAACGGCGCGTTCGAGCGCGGCGTGGAATTTCTTAAAAATACGCAGACTGCCGACGGGACTTGGCGGGAGTTCGAATTTACGGGCTCTGGCTTTCCGGGCTACGGGCTTGGCGCGAAGGTCGATTTGCAAAACGGCGCGCCGCTGCCGCAGGGCAAGGAGCTCTCGCGCGGGTTTATGCTCCGGTACGGCTATTACTGCCATTACTTCCCGATAATGGCTCTCAGCAAGGCGAGGGGGCTGGCATGAAAAACACGCGCGATTTGATATTGGCAAACACTTTTGTCCTGCTTCTGAAAAACGGCCGCGACAACGTGTCGATAAGCGACATCCAAAACAAGACGGGCATATCGCGCGGGCTGATTTACAAGTATTTCAGCGGAAAGTCGGAGCTCGTTTTCGAGGCGTGCAAGAAATTCTTTTTCGAGGAGTTTTTCGCGGACATGGAAAATATGACGCTTGGCGGGTGCGTCGATTTTTTGTCGAAAAATTTGAGGAGAGTTATGAGGATGCTCTCGGAAATCGCCGGCGAAAAAATCGACGTGCTAAAATACAACCTGCTTTACGCCGAAATGCTCATGCGCGACGAGCGGCTGAAAGCCTACGCGCGCAAGTGGTCGGAGTTTTTGGGCAGAAAAGTTTTGAGGCGCGCTAAGAAAAGCGGCGAGATAAAGGACGTGCCCGATTCGTTTGTGCGCAACGTGTTTTTGGACGTCGTGGGCAGGGTTTCGTATTTGGGCAGCGAAAGCGGCAATTTCGACTACTGCGACTCGATTGTCCGCGACATGAAAATTCTTTACAATCTTCTTAAAAAATAGCGTTTTTAAGGGGGATTTTTTGCCCGCGGCGTCAAAAAAAGAAATTTTTTCTTGCTTAAAAAGCCGAGATGCTATTTTGTATCTGTTTTTCAAATTCGCGCAAGCGGATTGAAAAGTTTAAGACGGAGAGGTGGCAGAGTGGCCGAATGCGCTGGTTTGCTAAACCGGTATAGGGCGTTAAAACCCTATCGTGAGTTCGAATCTCATCCTCTCCGCCATTAAAAATTTAAGACCTGTGTTGCAAGCGCAGGTCTTTTTTTGTCTAAGAGGTGAGATTCGAGTGCGCGCGCGATTTCATTTCAAAAAATTTTCCGAAAGGCAAAATAATTGACATATTGAATTTTTTTTTTATAAATTTAATTCTACTATGAAAAAAACAATATCATTATTTTTAATTTGCGCGGCGGGCGCACTTTGCTCGTTTGCCGATGAAATTGTCCCCGACG
>JAFXRX010000344.1 GCA_017526045.1 Opitutales bacterium | reverse complement strand
GCGCTGTCCGCTCGCTGCCATGCCCCTCGCCGTTCGACGAAAGCCAGATTTCATTGGTGAAGTCGCTTTACACGCGCGAAATTTCGCAAAACCACCCCCTCTACCGCGACTACCGCCGCGCAATGCGCATGCGCAAATACGCCGAGGCTCTCGCGGTAATCTCGACCATCGTAAAGGTAAACGGGGCGAACTCAGAAGCCAAAAACGAGCTTGAAAAGCTGCAAAAGCGCATAGCAACCCAAACGTTAGAGGAGGCGAAGGCCGCCGCCGAGCAAAACCGCGAAGAAGAGGCGATAAAGCTCGCCTCCGGCATCCGCGAATACGCCGACGAAATTTTCGCAAACGACGAAGACTGGAAGAAGCTCTCGTCTAAAATCGACGCCTACGAAAGGCAGGCTGCGGCAGGGCGCGTCGCGGAAATTTTGGAGAAGCTGCGCAGCCCCGACATCGCCGACGACTTCCGCAAAATCCTCGCCTATGCCGCCGAAACCGACGTGCTCGTCAACAAATTCGAGCTGCCGCTCGAAAAGGCGGACGCGGAATTTTTGCGCGCCCAGACAAAGCGCGCCCTCGCCATGCAGGACGAAGCCGCCGCGGCGGAGGAAAAGGCGCAGGCGCGCCTGGAAATCGCCGCGGAAATCGAGCACCCAAGCGACCTGCCGCCCTCAAAAGCTCTCGCCAAAATTTTAGCCCTGCGCAAAAAGGCGGACGGCTCTCTCGAAGCCGCAATGGCAAAAAAGCTCTCAAAAAGAATTTCCGCGCTGCGCTTTAAAATCACGATGTCGCGCCTCAGAAAGACCGCCGTTTTCGCGGTTGCGGCGTGCGCCGCAGTTTTAGCCTTCCTCGAAATCCAAAAGCGCGAGCGCAAAAATACGCAGTACAGGGCCGCTCTCAACACGATTTCGGCAATCGAAAACATGCAGAACACAAAAAACGCCGCCGCCTCGCTGCAGAAATTTGAAAAAGACTTCCAGGAGCTCTGCGCAACCCCGGAATTTTCCGACAAAGTCGAATCAATCAAAACGAGGCTGGAATCGAAGGCGGAGTATCTCTCGCGCCTCGACGCGCTGCTTGCGGAAGTCGAAAAGTTCGACAAAAATTCCGGCGACGCAATCGCGTGGCTCGATTTGAGGAATAAAATAAGCGCGGCGGACGCCCAGGCGAACGTGCTTGAAGGCGCGGAGCTTTCGGGCGCGAAAATAAAGATCGCCGATGCTTCCAACGCGTTTTCCGCCGCGATTGAAAAGAAGCGCGCAATAAACGCCGCGACGCTAAATTCGCTAATCGAGGCGGCGCAAAGGGATTTGGCGGACATCGACGTGCACAATGCCGCCTCTTCCGCCAAGATTGAAAGCGCCGCCGCCGCTGTCGAAAAGGCCCGCGCAATGGCGGAAAATCCGAGCCTGATTTTCAAAATCACGCCCGAGCGCGCGGAAAAGCTGCAGGAAATCGCCCAGGAATTGGACGACAAAAATGCGCTCATAAAGGACTTCCAAAAAGCCTTTGCGGCAATCAAAACCGCGGCGACTGCCGAGGAGTATTTCGACGCGCTCAAAGAGCTCTCGCAAAACCCCTCGATTTCGCAGGTCGACGCGGCGAACATCGCAAAAGTTTTGGACGCAAAAGACGCCATACTTTTTGAGGTTTACGGCGGCATTGTCGATTTGGACACCGCAAACGCGGCTCCCGAAAAATTCAAGACGCCGAGCCTGAATTTCTACGAAAATCCGGAAATAACGGAAGTTTACGAGGCAACTCTCGACGGCGCAAAAGTTTACACGCTCAAAGCCCCCGAAGAGCGCAACCGCGTATGGAACGGCGGCGGCGAAATCATACAAAAAGCCAATGTGATAACTGGCGCGGACGGTTCTGCCGAAGAAAAGACGTTCAGGAAAATCTCGATGAAAAGCCGCCCCGCAACAGGCTCGATTTTGGAAAACGCAAGGCTTTCAAAAGAGTCCGCGCTCGCAAAGGAAGTTCTCGACATAGCCGAAAACAAGTCGCTTGCGCAGGCTCTCGCGCGCGTCGCAAATTCCGCCGCAAGCCCGATTTTCAAGCTAACCCTCGAAAAGAAAATTTTGGACTTGTTCAGGAAAGCCCCGATTGAAAGCGGCTTTGCCTTCTCCAAAACTTTGCAGGAAAGGGCGAAGAAAGTGGACGCGCTTTCAAAAGACATGGAGCTTTATTCGTGGATTTCCGCCCTGCCCCCGCGCGTAAAATTCGTCGAGAACGAGCTTTACAAGGAAAAATTATCCGACCCGATGCCCGAAGCCGAAGCCGCGCTGCTGGCGGCAAAGCTTTCGGCGAAAAACCCGATGGCGCGCGTCGGCGAGGTGGATATAAACGGCGCAAGCCGCGTTTACAGGCGCGGCGTTGCGGAAAAAGGCTCGGTTCTAAAGCTTTATGTTCTGGACATCAACGGGAATTTCTCGGAGATGACGCAAAACGTAAAGCCCGCAAGATTCTCCCCGATATTCGAAAAGAAAGAGCTCTCAAAATAATCCCCCCGAAAATCGAAAGCAAAAAACGCCCGAAAAAATTTTCGGGCGTTTTTTTTTGAAGATAAGAAAGCGCAAAAAATCAAAGGGAGGCGAGGACGAATTTTTCAAAGCATACGCCCAAAATCCCGATAAACAAAGACAGGATTAAAAGCTGCCCCGCAAGCGCGCCCCTGCCCGACTTGTACAAAAACGCGCAGTAAAAAACCGCGCCGAAAAGCGACGCCGGCGAAAGAAAAGCAAGCCCCGCGAGCGCGTAGCCGAATATCAAAAAATCAAAATCCTTTTTGGCGGAGCCGCCTTCAGAATTTTGCCCGCCCTCAACCAGACCTTCGCCGACTCGCCGCAAAAGCTCCGAAACCGAAACCATTTTGCCCGAATTTAAAAGCGCGCTGTGCAAAGCCCCGAACGTTCCGCGCCCGACGCCCTCGCGGATTTCCTCCGCCGTAAATTCGCCGACGCACTCGCCCTTCCAAAAAACCTTGTACTTGCGCATTTTTACTTAAAAGACGGGAACGAATTTGACATGCGCTCGATGCCCTCGCGGCACGTCTGCGATGTCGGGAAAATATCCTGCGCGCGCAGGTACAAATTCAAAGCCTCCACTCCCCTGCCGGATTTTTCGGCAAGGCGCGCTTTGTCCAAAATCTGGACGTAGTCGGCGACGCTCGGCGCAAGGGACGCCATTGCGCGCGCCAAAATCGGGTCGGCGGCGTCGATTGAGCGCGCCTTTTCAAGCAGCTCCCACGCCACGTAGGAGTTGCCCTGCAAATTCAGCTCGTGCGCCTGCGCGATGAGAAAATCTATCTGCGAGACGTTGCCAACTATTTCCTTAAGCTTTGCGATTTTTTCCGGGCTGTCGCGCAGCGCGATGCCAAATTCCGCCGCCGAATCCATAATTTCGCGGTAGTTCTGCCGCTCCAAAAGCTCGTCGAACCTCGCAACGTATTTCGACGCGCCCACCGACATTTTCATGACTTCGTCCGTAAACTTGTCGAGCTCCGGATTGAGCGGCCAGATAATTGCCGCCTCTTCGAGCGCGGCTTTGGCGTCGTCCAAATTCCCGTTGAATGCCGCCGCGCGAGCCTGCATTATTTTGAGGTTCGAAGCCTGGCGGGCTATGCGGATTTTCGAGTACGCCTCGTGCGAGGGGAAGTCGTTTGCGAGCGCGCCGATGCGCTGCAAAGCCTCCTCAATCGCGGCGAGGTCGCGGTTGTCGGCGAGATCCTTCAAGAGCATGACGTCGCGGTAAATGGCGTGCAGCACCTTCTTTTTTTCGAAGTCGAAAGCGCGGACGGATGGCTCGTTTTCGCCGAGCATAAAAGTTTCCATGAGGCGCATCAAGGCCGAATACCGCTGCCCCGAATCGTAGAGTGAGTTGACGCTTATCATGCTTTCGCGCACGTCGTTGCGCGCCTCGGTTGCGAGGCTTTCCATGAGGTCGTTTGTCGGCAGCATGTTTGAAATCGGGTAGAATTTTGCGAACTCGTCCTTGCCGACTTCGAAATTCTGGAAGCTCCCCTTGAAGAGCACCCTGTAAAAATACGCGGAGATTGTTGCGTGCTGAAATTTGCGGGCGGTCAAAAACGACATGGTCTGCGACTGGAACTGCAGAATTGCCTGCGCGCCGACCGCGGTTTTTTCGGCAGTCTTAAGCGATTTTTTGCCGAACGCCTCCGCGAGCTCCTTGAGCTGGTTTGCCACTTGGTTTGCGCCTATAGTCGGCGGGACTACGCGGGTGCTCTTGGGACTTTCCATCGCGCGCCTTTGCGCCATGTAGTTGTCGGAGGCGATTTTGCGCTCCAAACTTTCGGTTTCGCGGGCGGTTTTTTTGGCGTCGGCAATGGCGAGCTTTTCGCGGATGTCCGCCTTGCGGTATTCGCTTGCCATGCGCCAAACTTGGTAGACGCAGTTGGAAATTGCAATGCAGCCGTCGTTGTCGATGTCGTATTCGGCGGCCTCGTAGAGCTTCGACCACGCGGCCTTCACAATGGCGTCGCGCTCGTCGGGGTCGAGGGCGTCAATCGCCGCGGGCGCGAGCGAGGCTGTTATTTCCTTCAGGATTTTCTGGTAGGAGTCGAAGTTTTGGTCGCTCAAATCCATTGCCAAGTAGCGTTCGAACCTTGCGCGGACTATGCGCGAAGAGCCCAAGTCGAACGTCCTGCCCTTCCATTTGAACGATCCGTTTTCGAAGTCGATGCTGTCGGATTCGACGTCGAAGAGCTTGTCCTGCGTGCGCTCAAGCGTGCCGCTGTCGAGGCTCGTGGACGGGGAAACCGACACGTTCGAGCTCTGGACGGGCGCGGCGGGCTGCGCCGCCTTGGCGGGCGTTTTGACCTTTGCGCTTGGCGCGGGCTGCGCGGCCTCGGGCTGTGCGGCGGGGGCTGCCTGCGGCAAAAACTGCGCGTTTAAGGCCGCGGCAAAAAACATTAACGATACTGTCGCGCAAAAATTTTTCATTTTAAAACTTCTCCAATCCCCTTACCATTAAAACTCCGTTCGACATAACCTCGACGTCAAAGCCGTACTTCTGCCCCGCCTGGATGTTCCTGCCGATTTCCACCGGCACAACTATCGCGACCCTCGCCCCGTCGGGAGCCCTAACGCACAAAAGCCTGCCCGAGCCCGCCTTGTAGGCAAGCTGCGATTCCACCTGCGCCTTCAAAACGTACCTGTTGCCGAAAAACGAGGCGGGGCTGTCGACGTAGGCGGCGGTCGGGAACGCGTCGGAGCGCGAAGTCGCCGACCTCTTGTAAAACACGGAGCCTATCGCAAATGCTATCGCCAAAACCGGAATGGCGACCGCGATTATAACGGGGTTGAATTTTCCTTTCATATATTAAAGCCGTTTTTTCGTTGTTAAAAATTCCGCATTAAAATTCCGCGCATTTTTTCTAATTCCATTTCTTTTGATAGCAGCCTTTAAGCGCAAATGCAATTCCAATTATGCCCTGCAGCGCGAGGGCGAAAACCGCAATCCCGGGGGAGGCAATCCATTCGTAGCTTGCGCTTGTGTGCACAAAGGCGTCGTAGAGGCGCGTGTCTTTCATCGAAGTCATAAAGCCCGCCCAGCCCCAGTAGGAGTTTATGAGCGGGCGGCACACCCATTTCAGGCATTCGGGAAGCGCAAGAACTATGCCCGAAAGCGGAAGCTGGAAGCCGACGAGGTAAATCGAAACAATGTTGGCCTTGTCGGGCGAAGAAAAGAGCGCGGAGAATGCAAGGCAGACCAAAGTCATTGAAACGCACACGCCCGAAAGCACCGCCGCCTGCACAAAAAAGTCCCCCGGGAAATCGCAGACAAACTTCACAAACCAGCACATCCAAATCCCCTGGAAAAGGGCGATTGACGAGGTGAATACAACCTTCGAGGCGGCGTAAGCCCAGGGGCGCAGCCCGAGCAGCCTCTCCTTTTCGAACAAATTGCGCTCGCCGGCAATCTCGCGCGCGGAATTGTTCGAGCCCATCAAGGTAAGCAGCACCACCTGGAACAAAATCAGCCCCGTCACGAGGGTTGAAGTCTGCGCCGCCTCTATTGAAAAGCGCAGCGTCTCCCTAAGCTCCTCGACGCCGCCAAGCGACCGCTCGAGCGCAAGCCCGCGTATTTGCGGCAGCCCCCCGAAGGCGAAAATCACAACGACTATCGGAAAGCCGAATGTTATCGCCATTGTCAGCAGCAAATACCCCGAATCGCGGAAGAAGAGCTTGTAGCGGCGCGCAAGCAGCGTGGCTATCTGCGAGAGCGCGCCCGGGCGCGGCTTGGGTTTGGGCAGGCTTTTTGCGTCGATGCCCGCGCAGTAGTCGGCAAGCGGCGGGCGTTTTTTTAGCCAGTATTCGACGCCGCGCGCGTTCAGCGCGTCGTACAAATTAAGAGGAGAGTCTATTTCGAAGTGGCTGTTCAATTCCTTGGGCGAGCCCTGGAAGACGACCCTCCCCTCGTAGACAACCGTTACGAGGTCGAAATAGTCGAGCTTTGCGAGATTGTGGATTATGCAGATAATGGTTTTGCCGCCTTCTTGGCAAAAATTTTTGAGCATATCCAAAATCGTGTTTTCCGAAAGCGGGTCGAGGCCGCTCGTAACTTCGTCGCAAAACATCGCGGGCGGGTTTGCGGCAAGCTCCAAGCCGAGCCCCATGCGCCTGAGCTGCCCGCCCGAAAGGCTTTCTATCTGCTTGTTCGCGTGGGCGTCGAGCCCGATTATTTTCAGGATTTGTTCCGCCCTCGCGCCGATTTTTGACGCGTCGCGCTCGCCGATTTTAAGCGCGCTTTCGACGGCCTCAAAAACGGTAAGCTTTGGGTGCGCGCACGTAAACTGCGGCGCGTAGCCGACTTTGCCGACCAAAGACTCGCTCGAAAGAATTTCCTCGTTGCAAAAATACGACTCGCCCTCGCGGTCGATTAGGCGCATCATCGCCTTGAGAAGAGTCGTCTTGCCGCAGCCCGAAGGCCCTATGACGGCGTTCATGGCGCGGGGCTTGAAAGACAGGGTTGCATTCGACAATATCGGCTCCTGCTCCCCCGAAACGCGGACTGTCAAATTTTTGCAGCTTAACATTAGTTCTTGCGGTGCGAATAAAAATCGTTAACATCCCAAAATATCTTAAATTTTTTAACAAATTGCAACAATGAATATAATTAAAACGGCAAAAATATTCGCGCTCGCGGCTCTCGCCGCATGCCAAGCCGCTTCCGCCCAGGACGCCCAAAGCACTGTGTTCGCGAAAACGCGCGGCAATTTTGCAAACAAAATGGTCTGCGGCATTGAATTTCTAAACGGAACTTCCGTTTACATAAACATACAGACAATCGCGTCGGTCTCGAAGCAAAACTACATCGCAGGCCCCCTCGAAGTTTCTGAAATTGTAATCGACACAACCGGCAATTCGCAAATACGCATATACAACGCAAGGCCCGTCGACCCGCAAAAGCAGGCTGAAATTCTTTCGAACAAAATGCCCGCCGACTTGAAGTCGAAAGCCTCCCCAGCAATGCAGACGCTCGTCGAAAAGGCAAACGCGGCGAAAGACAAAATCCCCTTCGCCCAGGAGGCGGAAAAAAACGCCTCGCTTTCAAACGTCTACAAAATATACCCCTCGACAACCCACTCGAAAACCCTCGAATTTACGGTCTCCTCAAAGGACGCGCTCGACTCTCTTTACACCCAGTTTTCGGGCGCATTTTGCTCGCAAAACAACGAAACCCTCTCGCAGGCTCTTTTTTCGGAAAAGTAAATTATGAATCTAAATCTGTTTAAATTCCTTCCAATCCTCGCCGCAAGCGCGGCGGCAAACGCTGGCGGGCAGCCCCCCGCAATCGGCGACGTCGTAAGATTCGGGCAAAACAACTACCTCGTGGTTTTCGACTTCAATTCGATGAACCAGTTCGAGGAGTTCCAGCGCAACGTGCAGATAATGAAAGCCTCCGACGCGCAGATAAAAAACCTGCAGGAGCAAATCAAGGCCGCCGCCGACGCCCAGCTGAAAAATTCCCTCGAAATGAAGCTCAAGCAGCTCGACAGCCAGTTCAAGGCAAACGACAAAATAATGGTCGACGGCTACAGGTTTTCGAGCGGAAGGCAGTATCTTGTATGGTTTTTGAAAACCAACATCTGCGGGGAAATTTCGCCCGAGGAATATTCGACTTTCACGTTCAAGGACGGCGGCAAAATAAACCCGCTCGAAGTCGTCTCAAAGGGCGGCAAGCACTACTACCGCAAAAGCGCGGTCGTGGGGCTGAAGGAAAACGAGGAATTCCAGCGCGCCTTCCAGTACGCCATAAAAATGCGCGCCGAAATCTCGCAGCTGCGCGAAAAGCTCGCCTCCACAACCGACATCGACGAGCTTGCCAAGCTCTCCGAAAAAATCGCCGCCTGCGAAAAGGCGCTGCAGGAAAACAAGGACAACATGGAGTCCAAATACGAATTGAAAAGCGGCGACCTAATCGAAGTCGAGCAATCAAAGCTGATGCTCCTGCTGACCCCCGAGGAAAACGCGAAAATCGAGGCGGAAAAAGCCGGAAAGCAGCATCAAAAAAACTGAACGCTTTAATACGCCAAAAAGAAAACGCCTATTGACCCCGGGCGTTTTTTTTGCAAAGTTGTCTGCTTTGATTTTGAAATGGACGCCTCGATTTTAGACTACGACCTGCCCAAAGAACGCATCGCGCAGCTGCCCGCGCAGAGGCGGGACAACTCGCGCCTGCTCGTCTACCGCCGCGAAAGCGGGGAAATCGAGCACCGCAGGTTTTCGGAAATCGCCGATATTTTGCCTGGAGGATTTTCGTTCATACGCAACAACGCGGCGGTTTTGAAAGCCCGCATTTTCGCGAACCGCAAAAGCGGCGGCGCGGTCGAGTGCCTGCTCTTAAACCCGATTAGGGACAACATTTGGCGCGCCATGCTGCGCCCGGGCAAAAAGCTGCCCGAAGGCTCGGTTTTCGCAAAAGAAGGCTTCTTCGAGGCGCGAGTGCTGGAAAAATTCGAGGACGGGCAGGCGATTGTTGAGTTTACAAAAAACAAATACCCAAACGTCATAGCCCTCAGCGAAAAAATCGGGGCGGTTCCCCTGCCGCCCTACATCGAGCGCGACCAAAGAAGCCCAAGCTACGACCGAGAATTTGACAACCGGCGCTACGAAACAGTCTACGCCGACCCCGCAAGGCGCGTCGCGGCGGCTGCGCCGACGGCGGGGCTGCACTTCACAAAGGAGCTGTGCGCCTCGCTCGAAAAGCGCGGTGGCAAGTTTTACGAGATAACGCTGCACGTGGGGCTCGGCACTTTCCAGCCCATAAAAAGCGACAGGGTCGAAGACCACAAAATGCACTCCGAAATTTACGAAATTCCGCCCGAAACGCTGCATGTCTTAAAACGCCGCAAAGACCATAAAACGATTATGGTCGGCACGACGTCGCTCAGGGCGAGCGAGGATTTCCTCAGGAAAAACCCGGAAATAGACGAAAACAAAACCTACATCGGCGACGCCTCCTTGTTCGTCTATCCGCCGCAAAAAATAATTTCAGCCGACGCGATGATTACAAACTTCCACCTGCCCCGCTCCACCCTGATGTGCCTTGTGGGCGCGTTTTTAAGCCCGGGCAAAGAGGGCGGAATCGAGAAGCTCAAAGAGCTTTACAAAATCGCGATCGAAAAAGAGTACAGATTTTTCTCGTACGGGGACGCGATGCTGATTTTGTAAAAAAGCGTTCAATGCGGGCGCGGAAAATTCCGATAAAATTGAAATTGCATAAAGCCTTTTTTCAGATAGGCTTGGCTTTAAAAAAATTCCACGCGCTTTAAAAAAATGTTTCTTGCAAGCTTCGATTTTATCTCGATAACAACCGAAAACATTTTGTTCTTCGGCTCTATTTTGCTTTCGTTTAGCGTGTTCGCCGGAAAGGCGGGCTACAAGACGGGCATCCCCGTGCTGCTGCTTTTTTTGGGCGTCGGGATGCTTTTCGGCTATCTTGGGATTGCTTTCGACAACGCCGAGGCGGCGCAGTTTATAGGCGTAATCGCTCTTAGCATAATTCTTTTTTCGGGCGGCATGGACACCCGCTATGAAGACATAAAGCCCGTATGGAAAGAGGGGGTTTTGCTCGCGACAATCGGCGTAATGCTGACGGCTCTTATCACGGGCTCTTTCATTTACGCGATTTCAAATACCATATTCGGCGAATATTCGCTAAGCTTTGCGGAATCGATGCTGCTTGCCTCGGTAATGGCGTCGACCGACTCCGCCTCGGTGTTTTCGCTGCTGCGCTCGAAGGGGCTCAACATCGACAAAAGGCTGCGCTCCACCCTCGAGCTTGAAAGCGGCAGCAACGACCCCATGGCGTACATGCTGACCATACTTTTCATACAGATTATAGAGTCGAGCGACTTCAGCTGGCAGGAAGCCTCGCTGAATTTTTTGGTACAGATGTCCGTCGGCGCGGTTGCGGGGCTTGTTTGCGGAAGGCTCACAATCTGGCTTATCAACAGGCTAAACGTCGCAAACCAGTCTCTTTATTCAATATTGATGCTCTCCTGCATTCTCTTTACGTTTTCGGCGGCGACCGCCCTGCAGGGCAACGGATATTTGGCGGTTTATTTGGCGGGGCTTATTGCGGGCAACGAGAAGTTCGCGCACAAGCGCGCCATAACCTCGTTTTTTGAAAGCTTTGCGTGGCTTTGGCAGATTGCCATGTTCCTTACCCTCGGGCTTTTGGTAAACGCAAAAGACCTGCCCCCGATTATGTTCTTCGGGCTCGCAGTCGGCTTTTTCATGATTACCTTAGGGCGGCCGCTTAGCGTTTTGCTGTGCCTGCTGCCTTTTTCAATCCCGAAAAACCAAAAATTCTACATAAGCTGGGTCGGGCTCAAAGGCGCAGTCCCAATAATTTTTGCGACCTACCCGATGCTCGCGAAGCTCGACCACTCCGAAGTGTTTTTTAACGTCGTCTTTTTCATAACAATCATCTCGCTTTTAATCCAGGGTTCGACTGTCGGCTTTGCCGCGCGGAAGCTTAGCCTGACAAAGGAAAAACCGTTTTCGGAGGACGAATTCGGAATCGCGATTTCCGAGGACATAAAGTCGACGATGTCGGAAATTGTGGTCTCGGAAAAAATGCTTTCAAACGGCAAGAGGCTCATGGATATGCCCATCCCCGAAAACACCCTCGCCGTAATGGTAAAGCGCAGCGGCAACTACTTCGTACCGCGCGGAAGCACCGAGCTCAACGCCGGCGACAAAGTTCTTGTCATATCCGACAACGCCGAAGAGCTCGAGGCAATTTACAAAAAATTCGGCATCGAAAATTTCAAGATAAACTAAAAAAATATGAATATGAAAAAACTGCTCGCAACAATAGCAATAACAATCTGCGCCGCGCTCTGCGCCTTCTGCGCCGTAACGGAAAAGGTGAAGAGCAAGGCGATGGACAAGTTTGTAAACAACCTCGTAATCCTGCCAGACGGCTACGAAGACTCCGGCAAAAGCTACCCCGTCGTGTACCTTTTGCACGGCTTTGGCGACAACCACGAAACGTGGCTTAGGCAAAAGCCCCGGCTGCCCGAGCTTGCCACAAAGCACCAGATGATAATCGTCTGCCCCGACGGCGCGAGAAGCTGGTATTGGGACAGCCCCAAAGACCCGAAACTGCGCTACGACACCTACATTTCAAAAGAGCTCGTGAAATTCATCGACGAAAACTACCGCACCATAAAAAGCAAAAACGCCCGCGCAATCGTGGGGCTCAGCATGGGCGGCCAGGGCGCGATGTATTTGGCAATCGCCCACCCCGACGTCTTCGGCGCCGCCTCGAGCATGAGCGGCGGCGTGGACATACGCCCCTTCCCCAACAACTGGGACATGAAAAAATCCCTCGGCAACTACGAGAGCAACAAGGAAATTTGGGACAAGTTCGCGGTCGTAAACAACGTCGAAAAAATCAGGCAAAACCCGCCCGCGATTTCCATAGACTGCGGCGTGGACGACTTCTTCTACAAGGTCAACGAAGACCTGCACAAAAAGCTGCTCGAGCTGAAAATCCCGCACGACTACACTACGCGCCCGGGCAAGCACACCTGGGACTACTGGCGCAATTCCATAGAATACCAGCTGCACTTCTTCGACACGTTTTTTAAGGGCGAGCTCAAGCGCTGAAACGGCGCGGGCTTAAAAAAAGCGCGGAAAATTCCGCGCTTTAATTTTGCCTATTTCAAAAGCCTTGCGTTTACCTCGCAGTCGGTGCGCAGCTTTTCAAACGCGTCGATAAGAAGCGGGACGTCAACAAAATACTCGTCGAGCTTCTTCGACTTCATCGAGGAAATCTCGTGCGATATCAAATTTTTCAGCGACTCGTACAATTCGAGCTTCGCCGTGTTTAAGGCGACGGTCGAGCCCCTTTGCGCCCTGTTGTATTTCGCGACGATTTTGCGAATTTCGGGATAGTCGTAGTTGTCGTAAATCGAATTTTCCTCGACGAGTATCCTTATGTTTTCGTATTTCTTTTTGAAATTTCCCATCTCTTTTGAAAGCTCCATGAACTTGTCGGTGCGCATTTGCGTCCAATCCTTGACGTTGTCGAAGCGGTAGCCGAAGTAGCGGATTTTCTTCTGGTAATTCGCCTTCACATTGCTGCCGACCGACACTTTGCCGTCGGTTGTCATAAAGACAATGTAGTGCGACAAAACGCCGATTATCTTGCCTGTGCGCTTGGAGTAAATGGGACTGCCGCTGTGCCCTTGCTGGACGTTGCAGTTGTGCTCGATGTTGACGGGCCCGACGGCGACAACCTTGCCCTTGGAGTGCAGGAAAGTGCCGCCGCCCATGCTGTTGCCGCAAATCAGAAGGTCGTCGCCGACTTCGACGTTCGCCGAGACGTTCTCCTCAATCGGCAGGGCGATGCAGCCTTCGGGAATGGAGCCCACGGGCATTATAAAGACGTCTTTGCCCTTTGAAAAGAAGCCGATTTTGGGCATTTTTATTTCAATGCCGTTGTAGGTGAAAAACGTCATTTCGCCCTCCGACTGCATGACGTGCATATTTGTTACTATGAAATACCGGCCCTTGATTTCGGCAAAAAACGCGGTCGCGGTGGAGTCTTTTGCCCTCGCCACCAAAATTCCGTTTACGGCGTCGACTGTTTTGCCGCCTACTTCGACGGGCATTGCCGCCGAGCCCGAAGTCTTGGGCGCAAACGGCGAGCCGCCCGAGCCTGACGTGCCTGCGACGCTTTCGAGCCTGTCTTCGAGCTTTGCAAGCGCGGCTCTGTAAACCGAAATTCTGCGCTTCAAGACGGAGGCAAGCTTTTCTTTCTGGGCGTCGGAAAGGCTGTCGAATTCAATTTCTGCATAGGGCAAATCGTAAAACGCCGCCTTGCGTATGTAATTTGCGTCGAAGTAGTCGCGCTCCTCGTCGGCGTAGTCGGCCTTGTTTTTGCGCGCAGGCTGCTCCGGAGCCGGCGCGGCAGCGGAAGAGCCAGGGGCGGACGGGCTTTGCGGCGCGGCCTCGGAATTGTCTGGCGCGGCGCGCGGCGGGCGCGGGGAAATCGGCGCGGGATTTTCCGAAGGGGCGGACGCTGAAGGGGGCAGAAAATCGTCGTTTGTCAAGCCGTCGTCGCCCGCGCTTGCTGCGCGACAATAATGGCTCGGCGCAAGAAGGGGCGCGCACAGGCAAAGCATTAGAATCTTGGATCTTCTTGTCATATCTACCAAATTGTTGTTTGTTCCATAAAAAAACATAGTTTCGCATCTTTCAAGAAAAAACGGCCGCCCCGCGCCCGATTGCCGCAGCCCCCGCGCCAAGCGCAAAAAAAGAAGGGGCTTTTATTCCCCTTCCCTCTCCGCAAAAAATTGCGGCGCAAAATCAGAACAGATTTCTCCAAAACGAATTGTCGGGATATGCAACGCCGTAGTTTGTGGCGGCGACAGTGTAGTTTGTGTGCGCCTTGCGCAGCTTTTCGTAAATGTCGTCAAGCTGCTTTTCAAACTGCGGCCACTGCGCCTTCAAATCGACAATCGCCTGGGTCGGGTTCGAGCGGTACTCGCCGAGAAACGCCTTGATGTCGGCCTTCGCCTTTTCAAGATCCGCGGCGTACATCTTTTTTTCAAGGTCGGCAAAGCTCTTCCAGGCGCTTATGCTTTCCTTGAAGGCCTCCTTGAACTTTTTCGGGGCGGCGTCCAAATTCACAGTTTCCACCGCCGAATAGACCTGCGCTATCGACGAGGAATTTTCCGCAAGCGTGGAGTCAATCTTCAAAACCCTGTCGATTGCCACCTGCTCGACGGACTGGGGGACAGAAGCGCAGCCCGCCATGAGAAGAGCCGCCGCAAATAAGGATGCCATTAGCTTTTTCATAATTTCCTTTCAAAAAAAATAAATAATTTGTAGCGAGAAGTTTAATTTAAATGTCGGAAAAAATTCAACATTTTTATCGGATTTTTTTCGGCGCGCAAATTTTTGCGCCCGGGCGCGGGCAATAAACCGCCAAAACTTAAAATTTGTTTGCAAAAGCCCCGCCGTTTGTCTTTGATTTCCCTTTATATGAATAAAATTAAAAGACCCGTTGTATTGGTAATACGCGACGGTTGGGGCGAAAACCACGATTCAAGCCTCGACGAATATAACGCAATAAAGCGCGCAAACATTCCGTTTTGCAGAAGCCTCTCGGCGAACTGGCCGCGCACGGAAATCGCGGCGTGCGGCCTTGAAGTCGGCTTGCCCGAAGGGATTATGGGCAACTCCGAAGTCGGGCACCAAAACATCGGCGCGGGCAGAATTGTCGACCAGGAAATCGTAAGAATCGACAAAGGCTTTTCCTCGGGCTCGGTTTTGGAAAGCCCCGTGCTGCAAAGCGTCTTCAAGACTTTGGACGCGGGCGGCGCGCTGCACCTCTTCGGGCTTTGCTCCGACGCGGGCGTGCACTCGATGCTCCGCCACCTCTACGCCCTCCTGAAAATTTGCGCCGACAAAAAATACTCGAAAGTCTACCTGCACGCCTTCACCGACGGCAGAGACACCCCGCCCACAAGCGGCTTGGGCTTCATAAAACAGGTTCAGGAGCAGATGGACAAGCTCGGCGCGGGCAAAATCGCCTCCGTAATCGGCAGGTTTTGGGCGATGGACAGGGACCAGCGCTGGGACAGGGTCGAAAAGGCTTACAACTGCCTCGTCGGCAAAGAGGCAAAGGCTGTGAAAAACGCGGAGGAGGCCTTCACTTCATACTACGCAAACCCCGCCTCCGAAAATATGACGGGCGACGAATTTATCCCGCCGACATGGATTGAGGAAAACGGCAAGCCCCTCGGCAGAATCAAGGACGGCGACGCAATCATATTCTTCAACTTCCGCGGCGACCGCCCGCGCGAAATGACCCGCGCATTCATCGAGGACGGCTTCGACGGCTTCGACCGCGGCAAAAAGCTCGACGTGTATTTCGCGACGATGACCGAATACAAAGTCGGGCTGTGCCCCAACATCCTCTTCCCCAAGCCGCCGAAAATGAAAAACATTTTGGGCGAGTACATATCGAATTTGGGGCTCGCGCAGCTAAGGTGCGCCGAAACCGAAAAGTTCGCGCACGTAACGTTCTTTTTCAACGACTACCGCGAAGAGCCCTTCAAGGGCGAAGACCGCATTCTGATTGAGTCGCCGCGCGACGTGACAACCTACGACCAAAAGCCGGAAATGTCCGCGCCGAAAGTCGCGCAGGCCGCCGCCGACGCAATCCGCCTAAACAAGTACGCGCTCGTCATCGTAAACTTCGCAAACCCCGACATGGTCGGGCACACCGGCAACGAGGACGCCGCAATCAAGGCGTGCGAAGCCGTCGACAAGGGCGTAAAGCAAATCGCCGAAGCTGTCGACGCAGTTGGAGGCGCGATGCTCGTAACGGCGGACCACGGCAACTCCGACCAGATGTACGAGCCCTCGGCGAAAACCGCGCACACCCGCCACACCTTAAACCCCGTCGAAGTCGTTTTGTACGGGGACGGCATGAAGGGCTTGAAGCTGCGCGAGGGCGGCTGCCTCGGCGACGTCGCCCCCACCCTGCTTGAAATGCTCGGCTTCAAAAAGCCCGAGGAGATGACGGGCAATTCGCTCATATTAAAATAGCGGAAAATAAAAGTCCAAAACTTGCGCCGGGCTTGACAAACAATGTCATGCCCGACATTTTATAAACGTAAATGAAGAATTTGTACAACGCGGAAATTTCGGAGCTGCCTCGACTTTCAAAAGACGTCGAAAATTTCTGCGCGCAAAATTCTTTGGGCGGGGATTTAATGTTTGCAGTCAATCTTGTGCTTGAGGAAATCTTTGCCAACATCTGCATGCACGGCTACGAAAAAAAAGGCGGGCAGGTGGAAATTGAAATCGAAAAATCCGCGGGCAAAGTCTCGCTTAAAATTTCGGACGGCGCAAAGGCCTTCAACCCTCTCGAGCAAGCGCCGAAGCCCGACTTGTCGGCAAAAATCGAGGACAGGGAAATCGGCGGGCTCGGAGTGCATTTTATCAAGAGCTTCATGGACGACGCCTCCTACGCGAGAACAAACGGCAAAAACATTCTAACGCTTTCAAAAAATATCCGCTAAAAATGCTCAAAGTCGAAAATTTAAGAATTGCGTTCAACTCCGGCGGCTCGGCGTTTGAAGCCGTGCGCGGCATAAGCTTCCGCGTCGGCAAGGGCGAAAGCGTCGCAATCGTCGGCGAGAGCGGCTCTGGCAAAACTGTTTCGGCAATGTCCATAACGCGGCTGCTGCCCCCGCCGCCCGCCTGCGAAATAAGCGGCAAAATTTTGTGGGAGGGCGAGGACGTTTTGCTCATGAAGCAAAAGCAGCTTCAAAAAATCCGCGGCGGGCAAATCGCTTATATTTTCCAGGAGCCCTCCGCCTCGCTAAACCCCGTGTTCTCCGTCGGCTACCAGATAGCCGAAGCAGTCAGGCTGCACAATCCGAACGCAAAAGACGCCAAGGCGGAAGCCGTGAAAGCCCTCGAAGAAGTCGGCATACGCAACGCCGCGGAGCGCTATAAAGCCTATCCGCACGAGCTCTCAGGCGGCATGCAGCAAAGGGTGATGATTGCAATGGCTCTCGCCTGCCGCCCCTCCCTGCTCGTCGCCGACGAGCCGACAACCGCGCTCGACGTTACAATTCAAAAGCAAATTATCGACCTTTTAAAAGAAGTGCGCAAAAGCCGCAACATGGCGCTGATGCTCATAACGCACAACTTCGGCATCATCTCGGGGCTGTGCGACAGGGTCGTCGTGATGTTTCGCGGCAAAATCGTCGAGGAGGGCGAAACTCCGCAAATTCTTAAAAATCCGCAACACCCCTACACAAAGGCTCTGATTGCATGCATTCCGCGCCTGGGGCAAAAATCGCGCAAGCTAAGCTCGATAGACTACTCAAAAATCGGAGTCGAATAAATGAATGAAAATCCGCCAATATTAAAAGTCGAAAACCTGAACGTGCGCTTCGAGT
>JAFXRX010000343.1 GCA_017526045.1 Opitutales bacterium | reverse complement strand
CTCGGCATAAACCTCGACGTGGCAAGCACGGTTGTTCTTGCAATCCGCAAGACTTCCACGGGCAACGCCATTGCCACAGTCGCCGCGGTGAACGCAAAGATCAAGGAAATCAACGCCCAGCTGCCGAAGTCCATAAAAATTTCCGAAACCTACGACCGCTCCAAGCTCATCCTCGACAACATCAAGGACGTCGAAGAGACCATAGTAATCGCGTTCGTTCTCGTCGTCATAGTCATATTCCTTTTCCTGGGCAGGATTAGGGACACGCTCGTGCCCTCCATCGCGCTGCCGTTTTCGCTTGTTCTGACTTTCATTTTGATGAACGCGTTCGGCTTTTCGCTGAACAATTTGTCGCTAATGGGGCTTACGATGGCGATAGGCTTTTTGGTGGACGACGCCATCGTGTTTTTGGAAAACACTGTGCGCCGAATGGAGGATTTCGGCGAGACGCCGTTGCAGGCGACTTTCGCCTCCGCGCGCGAAATAAGCTTCACGATTTTGAGCATGACGCTCTCTCTTGCCGCCGTGTTTATCCCGCTTGTTTTCATGAGCGGAATTGTCGGCAGGGTTTTCAAGGAATTTTCAATAACAATCGTTACAGCCACGATTATGTCGGGCGTTGTAAGCTTGACGCTTACGCCCATGATGTGCTCGCGCGTGCTGCAGCCGCGCTCGAAGGATATTAGCACAAAAACGCGCGTCGAAAGAATTGCGCACTTTTTGGAGGCGGGGTTCTTGAAATTTTACAACCCGACTTTGCGCTGGATGCTCAGGCAGAATTTAATCACATTTGCCGTAATCGGGCTTTGCTTCTACGGCACCGTTTATTTTGCGAGCGTCCTGCCCAAAACCTTCTTCCCCGAAGGCGACAGCGGCTTTGCAACGGGCGTGTTCGTGGCGTCCACAAAGAGCTCGCCAAACGAGCTTGCAAGGCTCCAGCAGCACGTCTTCGGCGTCCTCAAAAGCGAGCCCGCCATCAACGACGCCATCGCGGTTTCCGGCGTTTCGGGCTTTATGAACAGCAATATGGGCGTTGTGTTCACCGTATTTTCCGACAAGCAGACGCGCAAGCCCATACAGGAAATCGTAAACGGCATAAACGCGCGCGCCTCGATGATTCCGGGCGTGGTCATGCTTTTGCACGCCGAGCCGACTTTGAAAATCTCGACGGGCGCGGTTTCGACGCAGCAGGGCAAATACCAGTTTGCCATAACCGCAATGGATTCCGGCGCGCTCTACGCCTCCGCGGGCAAATTGATGATGAAAATGCAGGAAAAGTACGGAACGTATTTCTCTTCAATATCGTCCGACATGTACCTTGACAATCCGCAGCTCAACCTCGAATTGGACAGGGAAAAGGCGTCGATGATAGGCGTTAGCGCGGACAATTTTTCGTCGGTCTTCCGCGACACCTACGCGAAATTCTACTTCTATTTGATTAAGTCAACGTTCAACCAATACTGGTCGATTTTGGAGGCGAACCCCGGCGAGCGCTCGTTCATCGCCGACGTCGAAAGCCTCTATTTCTCGCCCGATAGCTACGTCACAGGCGGCGTGCCCGTAAGCCCCATAGGCTCGTCCGACGCGGCCTCGAAGGCTTACAACATTTCAAGCCTCGTGCCGTTTTCCTCGATAGCCACGACAAATACGACGCTCGCGCCGGTGTCGGTGAACCACATCGACAATTTCCCCTCCGTCACAATTTCATTCGACCTCTGCGACGGCGTCGCAATCGGCGATGTAATGAACTGGCTAAGCCCAATCGCAAAGGAAATTATGCCCGAGGGCGTAAACGGCAAATTCGTGGGCGAGGCGGTAACCTTCTCGGAAACAATCCGCAGCCTCGTGCTGCTTGCAATCGTCGCGATATTTGTAATGTACGTAATTTTGGGCATCCTCTACGAAAGCTACCTGCACCCGATTACAGTTCTAATCGCGCTGCCGATTGCGGTTGTGGGCGGGTTTGCCTGCCTCTACTTCTTCGGCTACCAGCTCTCGGTCTATTCGATTATCGGCATATTTATGCTGATGGGCATCGTCAAGAAAAACGGCATTCTCGTCGTCGACTTCGCCATAGCCGCGGAGCAGCGGGGCATGAGCCCTTCGGACGCAGTCCACCACGCCTGCATGGAGCGCTTCCGCCCGATTATCATGACGACTTTCGCCGCCCTCATGGGCATGCTGCCAATCGCGCTGGGCTGGGGCAAGGCGGACGCCGAAAGCCGCATACCGCTTGGCGTCGTCGTTGTCGGCGGCCTGGTGTTCTCGCAAATCGTCACCCTTTACATAACGCCTGTTGTGTATCTGTGGATTGACCGCCTGCAGCGCGGCGTGTTCGATAAAATCCCGTTCTTTGCTCGCGGCAACATCAACGATTAAAGGAGAAATTTTTTATGAAAAATCTTTTAAAAAGACTTTGCCTTTTAAGTTTGGCTCTTCCTCTCGCCGCCTGCTCGGTGGACAGCCGCGTCGCAAAAACTCCCGCAAAGTTTTGGAAAGCCCCCTCCGACGCGCTTCCCGAAACCTACCTCCGCCCCGCGCAAATCAAGACCGACAGTATCGAGGAAAACCAAAACGACGCCCTTTGCGCCGCCGAAAAACTCTTGGCTGGCAGGACGCTCAACCTCGCCGATTTAGTCGATATCGCGCTCGAAAACAACACGCAGACGCGCCAATACTGGTTCTCCGCGAAAGTTTACGCCGCGCAAAAGGGCAAGGTGGACTCTCAATACTACCCGTCGGTCAGCGTCGGCGCGAAAGTCTACCGCCAAAAAATCCGCCAAGTCTCGCCCTTTAACTACGCAATCGGCACGTTTTGGGACACGGGTTATGGGGCTTCTCTTGACATCAACTGGCTGCTATTTGACTTCGGCAAGCGCGAAAGCCAGTCGGCGGCGGCGCGCGAAGCTTTGCGGGCTGCGAATTTCAGCTACAACCAAAGCCTGCAGGATATGGTTTTGAGCGTGTACGTGGCATATTTCGACTATTGCAACGCCGTGGCAAACGTCGAAACCGCAAAGGCCAATTTGGCGGACGCAAAAAGCGCGCACGAAGAGGCTGACGCGAGATTGAAAAATTCCGTCGGCAACAAGCAGGATGCGCTCAGGGCTCTTGCAAACGCAAAGAACGCCGAGTCGGAATTGGAGGCCGCAAACGCCTCGATAGAAGCGGCGAGGGCAAACCTCGCAAAGGTCTTGGGCATAGAAGTCTCGCAGTCTTTGAATATTTCAGCCGACATGCAAATCCCCGAAAGCTCTGAAGCCCAAAAGCGCATCGACGAGCTTATCGCGGGGGCGTTGAAGTCGCGCCAAGACGTGCTGGCTTCCTACGCAAACTACGCCGCCGCGCAGAAAACCGCGCTTGCCGACAAGCTCGACTACCTGCCAAAAATCGGGGCGCAGGGCTCTTTTGAATGGGGCGATTTCACAAACGACCGCTACTTCGGCACTCCCAGCAACAATTACGCAGTCGCCGCTGTTCTTTCCTGGGATTTATTCGACGGCTTCGCCCGCAGATACGAGCTTATTAGCGCGCAGGCAAAGGCG
>JAFXRX010000342.1 GCA_017526045.1 Opitutales bacterium | reverse complement strand
GACCACAGTAGCATCGTCTTTTCCCTTTGCAAGCTTTTTTTTTAAATTTTTATTCCGCGGGCGCAAAGCCGCATCGCAAAATAGAGAAGGCCCAAACCAAAGCCCGCGCAACTTCCCGCCCGCAAAACACCTCCCGAACAAAAAGCCAAGCCAATCGCAAAATGTTATTGCACACAACTTTCATTTTGGGCATCTTCTCTTTTAATTATGTTGGAAAATTTGACAGAAAAACTTGCGAAAGCCCTGCGCAACCTGCGCGGCGTCGGCAAAATCAGCGAAGACAACATCTCCGAAGCCCTCGCGGAAGTCCGCCAGGCTCTTCTGGGCGCGGACGTGCATTTCAAAGTCGTAAGGGAATTTATCGAAAGGGTAAAAGAGCAAAGCTTGGGGCAGGAAGTATTGGCATCGGTGACCCCCGGGCAGCAGCTTGTAAAAATAATCCACGACGAGCTCGTGAGGCTTTTGGGCGAAGGCTCGACAGAGCTCTCGCCAATCCGCCCGCTCAAAATCCTGATGGTGGGGTTGCACGGCAGCGGCAAAACCACAACTTCCGCAAAGCTTGCAAGGCTCTTCAAAAAGCAGGGGCTCAACCCATGCCTCATTGCCTGCGATATCTACCGCCCCGCCGCAATCGACCAGCTCGAGGCTCTCGGAGCGCAAATCGGAGTGAAAGTTTTTGCCGACAAGTCCGAAAAAAACGCGGTGGAGCTTGCGCAAAAATTTGAAAAAGACGCGATTGCAGAAGGCTACAACGCCGTAATTTTCGACACCGCAGGCCGCCTGCAAATCGACGAGGACTTAATCCGCGAAATCATCGACATCAAAAAATCCGTAAATCCCGCGGAGGTATTTTTGGTCGCCGACGCGGCTCTTGGACAGGAGGCTGTAAACGTCGCAAAGCACTTCAACGAGGCTGTTCAAATCACGGGCATTGTGCTGACAAAGCTCGACGGCGACGCGCGCGGCGGCGCGGCTCTTTCCATAAAAACCGTTTCGGGCGCGGCGATAAAATTTGCGGGCGTCGGCGAAAAGCTCGAGGACTTGGAGGTCTTCCACCCCGACAGAATGGCGCAGAGAATTTTGGGCATGGGCGACGTCGTGAGCCTCGTCGAAAAAGCCCAGGAAGTCGTCGACGAAAAGGAGGCGGCAAAAATGGCGGAGAAGCTGCGCAAGGCGGAGTTCGACCTTGAAGACTTCCTCTCGCAAATGCGGCAAATCAAAAAGCTCGGCTCGATGGGCTCGATTTTGAAAATGATTCCCGGGCTTGGCGGCATACAGGTCGGCGAGCGCGAGGAAAAGAAGATGAAGCAGACCGAAGCCATAATTCTTTCGATGACGCCGCAGGAAAGGCGCAACCCAAATATTTTGAACGCCCGACGCCGCCTGCGCATTGCAAAGGGCTCGGGCACCGAAGTAAGGGACGTCAACTCGCTCATCAAGCAGTTTGAGCAAATGCGCAAAATAATGAAAATGATGAAGGGCGGCGGCGCGAAAAAAATGATGCGCTCCCTCGGCAAATTCTAAGGCGGCGCAAAAATGGAGCCCGAGGGCATAAAAAAGTATTTTTCGCAGGAGGGCGTCGTGTGCGACTACGCGCGCGCCGCGCTCAACGTCGGGCTTTGGCAGTCGGAAAAAATTGTTTTTTCAAAATATTTTAATAAAACCAACAGGCTTTTGGAGCTCGGCTGCGGCGCGGGCAGAATTGCGCGCGGACTTTGCGCGCTGGGATATTCAAACATAGTCGCGACGGATTTTTCCGAAAATATGGTGGAGGTTGCAAAGGCAATCGCGCAGGATTTCGGCGAAAAAATCGAATACCAAGTCCAGGACGCCACCGGTTTGAAATTTGACGGCAACTCCTTCGACGGCGCGATTTTCGGCTTCAACGGGCTGATGCAAATCCCCAAGAGAAACATGCGCCGCAAGGCGATGTCGGAAATCTTCCGCGTTCTGAAAAGCGGGGCAAATTTCGCATTCACAACCCACGACCGCGACGCCCCGCGCAACGCGAAATACTGGCAGGCGGAGCGCGAAAAATGGAGGCTCGGCTCCAAGAACAAAAACCTCGACGAATTCGGCGACATCTGCTACGAAAGCGGCCACGGCGAGCTTTTCATCCACTCCCCCGCCCGCTCCGAAGTCGAGGAGGACATGCTCTCATGCGGCTTCGAAAAAATTTTCGAAAAAAACCGCGCGGACATCGCCTTTGAAAGTCAAGCCGTAAAAGAATTTTCCGATGAATGTATTTTTTGGGTGTTCAAAAAAGGCTGATAAACCATGGTCAAAAAAACAATTTTTAAAACGGCAATGCTCGCCGCGATTTTCGCGGCGGGGCAGGCTATTGCAAACTCAAATATGCTCAACGACAATTCCCCGCTAAACGGCGCGCCCGCAATGCAAATGGACCCGCGCCTCGCCTATGAAATTTTGCCCAACGGCTTTTCGGTCGCGGCAATGAAAAACGCCGAACCGCCAAACAGAATTTCAATGCGCCTTCTGGTGCGCCGCGGTTCCTCGACGGAAAAAAGCGGGCAGGAAGGGATTGCGCACTTCACCGAGCACATGGCATTCAACGGCACAAAAAATTTCCCCAAGGGCGAAATGGTCGAATACTTCCAGCGGCTCGGCATGGCCTTCGGCGCGGACACAAACGCGCACACCTCGTTCAACGAGACTGTCTATAAAATCGACATGCCCGAAAATTCGCCGAAAATGATTGACGACGGCCTCAAACTCTTGAGCGACTACGCCGGCGGAATGCTCTTTGACGAGGGCGAAATCGAGCGCGAGCGCGGCGTAATCATCGCCGAAAAGAAGGCGCGCGACAGCGCAAGATACCGCAGCTTCGTCGACTTCTTCGAAAGCGTATTCAAGGGCAGCCCCTACTCCGGCAGAATGCCAATCGGCCTTGAAAGCGTAATTAAAAACGCAAAGAGAAGCGAGTTTGTCGACTTCTACAAGGCAAACTACCGCCCCGAAAACATGACTCTTGTGGTCGTCGGCGACATCGACGAAAAATTCATCCTGAAAGAGGCGAAAAAATATTTCTCGAACCTGAAGGCGGACGAAAGCGTGCAGGCAGCCTTCGTAAACGCCGCGGGGGAGCAGGCGCAAAGCGCGCAGGTTTACAGCTCGTTTTGCGACGCCGACCTCGCCGAGTCGGGCGCGGGGGTGTACCTCGTCTCCAAGCCCGTTTTCCCGAAAGACTGCATTGAGGCGCGCATTTTCGAAATCCGAATGGCGGCGATAAGCTGCGCAATCGACCTGCGCTTCAACTCCAAAAAAACTTCCGCGGACTCCAATTTCATAAACGCCTACTCGTATTTTTCCGACTTCGAAAAATACCGCGACTTCTTCGCAATCGAAGTCGCAGCCAACGTCTCAAAAAGCCCCGAAGCCCTCGCCGAAGTATTGAACATGTACGAGGGCATAGTCGAAAGCGGCTTCGGGCAGTGGGAAATAGAGAAGGCAAAATCGGACATTTTAAACCAGCTTGAAAGCGCGATAAAAGCGAAGGGCACGCGCAAGTCGGCGCTGCTTTCAAACAAGCTTGTCGACTCCTTCTCAAGCGGCGAAATCCCGACTTCGCCCGAGCTCGATTTCGAAATCGCGAAATTCGCCTTCAAAAACTTCGGCGCGGAGCAGGCGACGAGGCTCTTTGACAATTACAGAGCCCAAAGCGAGCTGTTCATCCGCGCAACCGACGCAAAAAAAGAATTTCTGCCGGCGGACTTCGACAAGTTTTACTCCGAATTAAAAGCCGCAAAAAAATTCTGCGCCCCGCTCGCGGGCGGCGAGCTCATATTTGACGAATTTGAAGGCTCGGGCGAAATAGTTTCGCGCAAGACAAACCCGCTCGGCTTCGAGGAAATTGTCTTCAAAAACGGCGTCCGCGCAAACTTGAAACCCACCGATTTTGCAAAGGACGAAGTTGCCATAAGCATAGCCTTCGGCGGCGGCAAGTACGACATCCCCAAAGGCAATCCGGAAATCGCAAAGGCAATCACGGGCTTTTTCCTGGGTGGCACGGCTCGGCAAAGCTACGACGAAATAAACGTCGCAAAGTCCGACAAAAACATAAATATGGGCATTGCGCTCGACGACGACTGCTTCATTTTCAAAGTCCGCACGAACACCAAAAACCTGCGCGAAGCCCTCGCGCTCGCGGCGACCTACATCAACTCCCCGGCCTTCCGCCCCGACGCGATAAACGCCATAAAAAAGAAGCTCGAGGAAGAG
>JAFXRX010000341.1 GCA_017526045.1 Opitutales bacterium | reverse complement strand
GGGCATGTTCAAAAGAGTTTACCAAACTCTGCGCCTTGCCACCTCGCGCCCCGAATGGGACAAAAAAAACATCGCAGCCCGCGGCTTTAGCCAGGGCGGAGCGCAGACTATTGTCGCGGCGTATTTGTGCCCGAAGGTTACGGTCATCACTCCCCTTTGCCCCGCCATGTGCGACAACGGCGGCGAGAGCATCAAGCGCCGCTCGGGCTGGCCCGACTGGGTTCACAACGACTCTATGGCAACGCAGCTTGAAAACGGCAGATATTTCGACCCCGCGCTGATGGCTCCGAAAATCAAGGCGAAGATGTATGTGGGCATCGGGCTAATCGACAACACCTGCTCGCCAACCGCCGTTACCTCTATGTTCAACAACTACGCGGGCAAGAAGCAAAAGCTCTATATGCAGGGCGTCGGGCACGGCTGGAACGACGAGTGGTCGAAAACCGAAAAGGAATTTATTTTAACAAACATCGGCCTGAAAAAATAAGGCGCCCCAAAAAATTTTGCTTAAGAAACTTCGGTTTATGCCGAAGTTCTTTTGCGTTTTTTATTTGAAACGAATTTTTACCATTCCACAAATTTTAATTGACTTTTATAAATAAAAAAAATACAAATTTGGGCAGAAATGGGAAAAATTTTCTATCATATTTAGCGAAAGGAAAATTATGACAAAAATCATAAAGACAATTATTGCGCTGTCGGCATTCCTGGCGGCTTCCTATTTGTGGTCGGAAATAGTCAGCTGCCCCGTCGCGCAGTTCCAATGGAAATGCACGGTGTACGACGACTCGGGGCACTTCCTGCACTCCGACTCTGAAATATGCCCAAACCCCTCCGACCCTGAGCACGAGGCAAACAAGCTCAAAACGGGCTACATCCGCGAATATAAAAACGACGACGAATACGTCGGCTGGGTATGCCAATATTTTTCGGCGTCGGCGTTTTTCGACTTGAAGCCGCTAAGCGACGCGGGCGTAAATAAGCCCTCGCAAATTGTAAGCGCGAAAATCACATTTATACTTGTTGAAAACGAAACCGACGGCGATGTTCCCCCGCCGACACTGTCGCACAAGCAGGGCTCGAAATTCGTCGAAGTCGGCAAGCTCGACGACCTTCTAAACGGCGCCGAGCTCGACGTCACAAATCAAATACGCAAGAACGTATCCTCCAAAAACGGCCAGGCGCAGTTCAACTTCGACCCCGGCAACGCCCACTACGGCATGCCGGGCGAAAATTATTACAAGCTGTACATGGCGCAGGAGTTGGCAAACCAAAGCATCTTTGTTTCTCTCGACGTTGAAATCGGCGAGGCGCAAGATCCCGTAAAAATCACAAAGAACATCAAGTCCGCCGAAGTTCTTGAAGACGACGATTTATACTTTCTGGAAGTCGGGGCGACCGGCGACGGCGTCCAATACCAGTGGGAAATTATGTACCCCGGCACAAAAATTTGGGAGGAAATCGAAGGCGCAACGTCAAGCTCCTTGATTGTCGACACCTCGCTTGACATGAGCGGGGCGAGCTACCGCTGCCGCGTCTACAACAACGAAAATTCGGTGTATTCCTCCGCGGCAAAAATCACAATCCGCCCCAAGCCGACCCTCGACGCCCTTTTAGTCACGCAAAACAAACTCGCGCTTGAATTTGAGGGCGACACAATCCACGCCTACGCCGACTACCCGATTGAGATGAAGGTTTCCGCCACGGGCAAAAAAATAAAGTACCAGTGGTACAAGGACGGCGAACCGATCAAGGGCGCGACAAAGGCGTCTTACACAATCAAAAATCCGACCCCGCTAAATAGTTGGGGCGTCTACTTCTGCGAAGTCTACAACGCCGACGTATCTCTATCCACTGCTGAATTTTTCCTGGATATTGTCGAATGCCCCGTCCCGGCCTCGTTTGAAGCAATGGACATCTCGCTTTCGGGCATGGCAAACGGCGAGCAGCAGCTGGACTTGAAATTGATGTTCCTAAATAAATCGACGCTCCACATGGCGTGCGAGCAGTTCGCCGTAAGCAACGCGAGCTGGTCTTTCAAGCGCACCAGCCCGACTTCGGGCAAAGTCACGCTGAAATTCAAGCTCTACGACAAAGCGGGCGACGAGCCGATTACCAAGAACAACACGCTCAGCTTCTCCTACACCGGCGAAATTAATTTCAACGAAGATACCGGCAAATACGAGCTCGCCTTCGTCGACAAGAAGTACGGGCTGTTCTTCGGCTCATTCGAGCCCGACGACATTTTATACGCCGATATAGAAACATTCGCGACCCTCCCCATAGGCTCGACGATTTGGGTGGGCGACAAGGAAATTAGAATTATCGACAAAAAGAACTTCGTGCTCAAAGACGGATCAAGGGGCACCTACACCTACAAGTCGTACAAAAACGGCATGGGGCTTTTGAAGGTTTCGTTCAAGGACGGCAACAACAAAACTCCGTCGATGTCGCGATTATCGGCATGGACTACGACTGGGGCTACTGCCTCGGAACCAACAACTGGAATAGAGGCAAAGACAAGTTCATCGAGACTTTCTACTCCTATTTTGAAATGACAGACGGCGAACTGATGTAATCGCGCCCAAGCCAAAAACAAAACGCGCCTCGGATAATTTTCCAAGGCGCGTTTTTTTTGCGAAAATCGGAAGCTGCCCCTACTTGCACGGGCGCGGAATTCGCCTTATTTGCGGGCGCTCCGCGGCGATTGTGTTTTCCTCCAAAACGCCCGCAAACGCCATGCAGGGCATGACCACTGCGCGCTTCATCAAAATTGTGCCTGGCTGCAAAACGCTGTTGCACCCCGCCTCCGCAAACTCGCCGAAAATCGCGCCGAATTTCCTAAGGCCTGTGTCAATTCTGCCCTCGGGTATTGTTACGCTTACAGGCATTCTGTCGAGGCGCAAATTGGCGCAAATTACGCCGGCTCCCGTGTGCGCGCCAGTGCCCATGATTGTATCTCCAATGTAGTTGTAGTGCGGTGTTTGCACCTTGTCCATCAATAGGCAGTTTTTGTACTCGCAGGAATTTCCTATCACGCAGCC
>JAFXRX010000340.1 GCA_017526045.1 Opitutales bacterium | reverse complement strand
GAGTCGTGCCTGCGGCCCATCCTAACGCTGAACTCGCCCATCAAAAAATTTACAACGCCCGCAAACGCCACGATTGCAATGCCCGTATCCAGGCGCGAAAGCGGCTGCTCGTTGAAAAAGCGGACAATGGATTCGTAAATAATCACGCCGCCGGCGCCGATAATCATCATTCCCTCAAGCGAAGCCGACAAGAGCTCGATTTTGCCGTGGCCGAAGGGATGGTCGCCGTCTTTGGGGCGGCTTGCAAGAAAAATGCCGTAAAGGCTGACTGCGCCCGCCAAAACGTTGACGATGCTCTCCATTGCGTCGGTAAAAACCGCCATGGAATTCGTGATAAAATACGCCGCGAATTTCAAGGCGAGCAAGGCGGCGGAGCCGCACAATACGAATGTCTGGACGCGCCTTTTGAGCGCTGCCTCTTCGGCGTCTGAAAGTTTTCTGCCCATAGAAACATTATCAAAAAGACAATTTAAAATATTGCAAAATCAAAGTGAAAAAATCCGAAAAAAAACGCGCTGTGTTTTATGGCAATTTCGCGTTTATGAATTTTTTTAAAGTCGAACGGCAGACGCCGAGTGATTTTGAAATTTTCGACAGAGCCACACCGCTTCTTAAAAGCGCTTTTATGCGCGCTTTTTGCGCGGATAGCATTGTCATTTTAGGGCTTCTGCCGCGCGGTCGCCCGAGCTTCGCGCCCTGGGCCTTTTTGCGCGCAAGGGCTTCTTTTGTGCGCTGCGAAATCAAATTGCGCTCGATTTCCGCGGCGAGCCCGAAGGCGAAGGCGAGGACTTTTGAATTTATGTTGTCGCTAAATTGGTAGCCTTCCTTTTTTGAAATAACGGCGATTTTGCGCTCGATGCAGAAGTTTAGAATATTCATAATGTCGATTATGCTGCGCCCGAGCCTTGAAATTTCGGAAATTACGAGGGTGTCGCGCGGCTTCATTTTATTTAAAAGTTTACCAAGCTTGCGGTCTTTTAGCTTTTTTGTGCCGCTTATGGTTTCTTGAACCCAAATATCAATTTCGATACCGCGCTCTTCGCAGTATTTTTCTATTTCAAAACGCTGATTTTCAAGCGTTTGCTTGTCCGTACTCACTCTTATGTATGCGTAATTCATAAAATTTTAACTTGACTTTTTATTAAAAATGTTGGTATTTAAATGTCCGTTTAATGTTCAGTTTTAAGGGTTTATGTTTCATTTTATTTATTGTGTTTAAATGATTTTTTTGTTTTTTTGTAAACGCTTGTCCATTCGGGGTTTGCATTGTTTTATTTTTTAGGTCGCGCTCGTGAAAAGGCGTTTGTTTAAAATTGAATTTTTAAACGGACGTTTTTTTACACATTTTGGCTTTTATTGACTTCCACGTTTGCGGCAGCAGAAAGCGTCGAAAGCCCCGTGTTTGCGTTCTTCAAAAAGGATGTCCGGGCGGATAGCGAATTCTATTTGGGCGTAAACATTTCGCGCCCGCCCGTTTTCCAGGGCGCTGTGCAATCCGCGCTCGCGGGCGGAAAAATAACGGTTGCGGGCGAACCCGGCTGGAGTGCGGGGCAATTCGTTTTTTCCGACGGAGTGCAGAACGAGCATTTTTATTTGAAATTTACCTCGGGCGAGCTTGAAGGCGCCTGGTATGATATTTATTCAAACGACAGCTCTTCGGTTTCTATTTCCATAGGATCCGGTGAGCTTGCCAAAATTTCCGCGGGCGACAAGGTTTGCATTGTCGCG
>JAFXRX010000039.1 GCA_017526045.1 Opitutales bacterium | reverse complement strand
GCGCATACGTTGCCCGCCGCGAGACCCAGCCGCTCGAAAGAATTCTGATTGCCACAGGCTCGGAGCTCCTTTTGGCTCTGCAGGCCGCGGACATCTTGGGCTACGGCACAAGAGTCGTTTCAATGCCCTGCATGGAGGCTTTCGAACGCCAGGGCGCGGAATACAAAGAAAGCGTGCTGCCCTCTTCGTGCAAAAACCGCACGGCAATCGAGGCTGGCGTAAGCCTGCCCTGGGGCAAATACGCCTCAAAGTTCGTCGGCACCGACGACTTCGGCTTCTCGGCGGACGGCAAAGACTTGATGCAGCACTTCGGGCTCACGCCTGAAAATGTCGCCTCTGTCGCAAGATAAAACATTCTGAGCGAAAAATTTTTCAGGGCGCCCGAATGCAGGGCGCCTTTTTTTTGCGCCTGCATTTCGGGCCAAAAAAAAAGCGGAAAAGCCGAATGGTTTTTCCGTTTTTTTAATATTTTTCGCAAAAAATTGGCGGTTTTAGCGGCGTTCTTCTATGGGGTTTGGCAGCTGATATATGCCCGCAATCAAAAACAGGGTATAGCCCACAAGCTCCAAAGTTTCCTCCCAAAACTCATAGTGCGGCACAGATTGCATGCGCTCTACAATGTCCGACAAAACCAAGACCGCGGCGGCCGCGACGCCCCAATGGAAGGCTTTTGTGCGCACGAACTTGAAAACCGCGCCCAAATAGAATTTGAAGCTCATAAAAGCCGCGGCAAAAACGCCCACAAAAAGAGCCGAGATTAATATGTTCCTGCCATTGCCCGAGCCCAAAGTCTTGAAAATTTCGGGAACGTCGAGCCTTTCGACGTCGACTTCGCGCAAGATGAAAGCAAGCGATAAAACCGCGAAAAACAGCGGGATTGCCTTCGCCTTTTCGCCGTTTACAAAAGCAGCCGCCAAAAAGCAGAACATCGACATGGCGCACACTGCCGCCTGCATATTTTCAATAAAATGGTTTTCGGCGTGGATTGAAGTGTCGCCTGCGTAAAACATTTCGTACAAAGCGTAAACGAGGCTCAAAAAAAGCCCCGCCCACACTATGGATTTTAAAAGGATGGATGCTCCGAACAATTTTGGATTTTTAATGAAGTACATCTTTGCAAGAGGTTTCTGGGGCAAGTAGGCAAAAAAATGCGCATATAGTCAAGTTTTTAGCTTTTTTTTGGCAAAAAACGCGAAATTTGCCCTCTAAAATAAAAAAAACGGGTGTTTTCGGCAAAAATTAAGCCGTTTTTAGATCTTGACTAAGATTTTTATAAGTATTGAGTAGAGGGCTATGTTTATTATCAATCATAACATAGAAATGTTGGTTCAGATACTAAAATCAAAAATCTTGCGCGCCGAAACGACCGACGCAATCCAAGATTACGAAGGCTCGCTTGCAATAGACGAACTTCTGATGAAGAAGGTTGGGCTTATGTACGGCGAAAAAATCCTCGTCGGCAACATAACAAACGGCAAGAGGTTTGAGACCTACGCAATCCCCGCCCCCGCCGGCTCCCGCACGATTTCGCTGCGCGGCGCGGCCGCCCACATGGGCAAAAAGGGGGACCTTCTTGTCATGATGTCGTTTGCGATGAT
>JAFXRX010000339.1 GCA_017526045.1 Opitutales bacterium | reverse complement strand
TGCGCGGAGAGTCCTTGAACGCGCGCACCCTGCCCAGCTGCGCCTCGATTTTGCCGCATTTTTCAAGAAGCGCGAAAGGCTCGATTTCCGCGCTGCAAAACGCCGCGCAATTTAAAAAATCGCCCTGGTTCAAATAGCCGACGGGGGGCGTCTCGTAAATCTGCGAGACTTTTTTCACATCGCAAAACTGCGCGAGCATCGAGAGCGCGCGGCTTAAAAACCCGCCGCGGCTTCCCATGTTCGAGCCGAGAGCCAAGACGAAATCCGCCACTACGAATAGTCCTCCCGCGAGCGTTTTATTTTTACGGAAACTTCGTCCAAAGCTTCCGCAAAAGAGGTGCTGCGCTTCACAACTTTCACCTCGATTTTCTTCGCCGCAAAAAACCTGAAAAATATGCGCTCCGCGATTTTGTCGGCGAGCTTTTCGATAAGGCGCACGCTCTCGCCCATAATCACGCCCTCGGCGATGGCGATGGCCGCGGGATAGTCGATAGTGTCCTCCAATGCGTCTGTTTTGGCGGCTTTGCGGGTGTCGAGGTGGATTTTAAGGCTGACCCAGAACTCGCCGGGCTCTTTCAATTCGTGCGCGAAGCAGCCGTGCCTGCCTTTTAGTTTGATGTTTTTTAGAATTAGCTTGTCCATAAATTATTCCCATTTTTTTTGAGCGTCCAAAACCGCGAAGGCGTCCGAAAAAAGCCTGTGCGCGGCGACTTCGTGAACCCTGAAGATGTCCGCGCTTTTCAGCGCCATGGAGAAGGCGTCGAATGCGAGCGTGCCCTCCTCGAACTTTTCGCCGAAAACTTTTTTTACTGTCGACTTGCGCGAAAGCCCCAGCAAAAGCGGAAAGCCGAATTTGCGCAAAGCCCCGTAGTTTGCAAGCATCTCCAAATTCTGCTCCGCGTTTTTTGCAAAGCCAAAGCCGCCGTCCAAAATTATATTCTTGTACGAAACCCCGCAGGCGCGCGCGTTTTCCAAAATTTTTTCGAAGTCCGCAAAAATTTCATCGCGCAGATTTTGGATTGCGGGCGCGTATTGCGGGCGGTTGTGCATCAAAATTATGGGGCATGAAAAGTCGCTTGCAATGTCGCAGGTTGAAAATCTTTCGCCGCCGAAATACGCCCCCCACATTCCGCCCCAGACGTCGTTTATGATGTCCGCGCCGCACTCCAAGGCCTTTTTTGCGACTTCGCCCTTGTAGGTGTCGACCGAAATTTTGATTTTCGGAAACGCCGCGCGGATTTGCCGCAGAGGCTCGACAAGGCGTTTTAGCTCCTCCTCTGCGGAGACTTCCGCAGAGCCCGGGCGCGTGGATTCCGCGCCGATGTCGATGATATCCGCGCCCTGTTCGACCATTTCCCCCGCGTGTTTCAGCGCGGTTTCGACAGTGTTGAATTTGCCGCCGTCCGAAAACGAGTCGGGGGTCAAATTCAAAATTCCCATAATTTGCAAATTTTTATTTTGAGCCATTTTCAGCCTCTTTTAGTTTTGATATGACGCCATTTAAGTCGTCCCTTTTAAATTCGTTTTTGAGCCTTTCAAGAATTTTTTGAGCCTCCGCGAAATTTCCCGCGGCAATCTCGACGTTGGCAAGCCCCGCGAGCGACTGCTCTTTAAAATCCCCCGCGGCGGCGTAAAAAATCCGCGCGCTTTCCAGATTTTTTTCGGAAAGGTGGATGTCGGCAAGCTTCAGGCAGACAAAGGGATTTTGCGGGTTTTGAGCGTGCGATTTTTCAAAAAATTCCAGCGCGTTTTCGCCTTTCGAGAGCGCGGCAATTCCCCTGATTTCAAAGTATTGCCAAGAGTTTTTATCGAGGCTTTGCGCGGCTTTCAGAGCCTCGTCCGGACGGTTTGAAAGCGCGAAATGCCTTGCGATTTCGTAAGCCTTTTCGGGCGGGATTTTCGAGGCGGCGTAAATGTCGGCTGCCTCTTCGAAAATCCCCATTCCCTCGTAAATGTCGGCAAGCAGCACGCAGTCGGCGTTCTCGGCAATCCCCAGGGCGCGCATTGCCTCAAGCGCGGCGCACGCGGATTTCTTTTCGCCCTTTTTCAGATTGAGCCGCGCCAAAATCCGCCACAAATTCGCGTCGCGGCAGTCCGCCTTCAAAAGCTCCAAAACAAGCTCCTCCAAAGGCGCGTCCGCGCCGGTTTCCAGCAGGCACTTCGCCTTGGATTTTAGCAGATTTAAATCGTTCGGCGAAAAGACCAAAGCCATTTCAAAGCACGTCAGAGCCTCGGAAAAATTGCCCAAATTGGCGTGGCAAACGCCCATGGCTGCGTATATTTTTGCGGCGTCCGCGCTTGAAAGCGAAAGAGCCGCGGCAAATTCTGAAAGCGCGTTTTTGTAGTCGGCGTTTTCGAATTTAACATACGCGAGATTGCGCCGCGCCATGTAAAAATTGGGCATCTTTTCTATTGCGAGGGCGAAGAGCCGCGCGGCGTTTTCCCTGTCGGAATTTTGCGCTGAGGCGTTTGCCGCGTTGAAAATTAAGGCGGCCCCCGCCCTCTCGTCGGAGAGCGCGCCGCATAGAATTTGCGCGCGCTTGGCAATGTCGGGCTCGGACTGAGCCTCTTTTATAATACGCGCCTCGTACTTGTTTGCAAGCGGCTCGATTTCCGTGGCCGAAGAAACCGCGCAAAAAAGGCAAAGCGCAATGCTGTAAAAAATCTTCTTCATTTTTTTATCTTAAAGTTGACGGGCAAAACAAACCGCGCCCTGACAGGCTCGCCGCCGCGCATGGGAGTTTCGTAAAGCAAGGTTTTGAGCGAATTTTTCGCCGCCTGCAAAAACTCTTCATGGGAAAAGCTCTCGACGCCCTCAAGCTCGACAGTCCCGTCTTCGTTTATGAAAACCATAAGCCGCGCCTCCCCCTCAATTCCGCGCTCGTACATTTTGCGCGGATACTGCAAAGCTCCGCTTTTCAGGCGCCTCGGCACCCTGTCGAGCTCCGAAAACTCGAATGCGCGCATTTCAAATGAGCCCGCCCCGCCCTCAAATTCCGCAAATTCCGCAAGCCCGAAATCCCCCGAAACGCCAGCCCCGCCTATAGCGAGCGTCCCGTAGTTCGAGCCCGGAATTTCCGCCTTGAAATTTAAATTTGCCGCCGCCGCGCTGCGCACGCGCAGATTTTTATAGTCCGCGGAGTCTGCTTTTAAAACTTTGCGCGGCGGGTTGAGGCTCACAAAAGTTTTCGGCTGCGGGCGGGGCTGCGCGGGATTTTCCGACGCCGACAGCGCGCCCGAGGCGGGGAAAATCAAAAACACAAAAAGGCAGAGAGCTACGGAACTTGCAAGGCTCAAAAGTTTAAGCCCGAGCGGGTTCGAGTTGCGGAAAGGAGTGGTCATTTTGCGCCCTCCCGCCTGTCGCTTGCAATGAAAACCCTCTCGATGCCCGCGCGCGAGCAGGCGTCCATAATCTCGACAATCCGCGCGATTTCTACGCTCGCGTCCGAGTCTATCACCGCGGTTTTTTCAGGCCGCGCCGCCGCAATCGCCTCCAGCCCCTCGATGCTTACAAAGCCGCCCGAAACGTTTATGCGCCCCGATTTTTCCACAAAAATATTCAGCGTTTTCTCCTCGAAATTTTCCGCCCGCTCCGACTTCGGGCGCTCGATTGAAATTATGCTCTTTTCCGTAAACGCCATCGTCACGACGAAGAAAATAAGCAGGATGAACATGACGTCGATAAGCGGCGAAATGTTGATTTCAGAACCCCTTTCGGAAGAGTCGAATGACGGCTTGCGCAGGCTCATTTTTCAGCCCCCTCCAAAATCAGGTCGGACTCGCACCTGCTTAAATTTACCAGAATTTTTTGGCGCAGCATCGAGCAGAACATAGCTATCACAAGCGCGGGAAGCGCGATTGAAAGCCCGCATTGCGTCGTGATAAGCGCAAGAGAAACGCCCTCGGCAACCCCGCTTGCGCCCCCGCCGATTTCGGAAAGCGCAAGCGCCATTCCCGAAACTGTCCCCAAAAGCCCCATAAGAGGCGCGACCGCCGCGAGAATTTTTATAGTCGAAAGAGCGCGCGAAACGGGAGGCATAATTTCGCGGCGGAGCGCGTCAAATCTCGGCTTGATTTGCTCCTTGTCGCGGCGCAAGTCGAAGCTCTCCCCGCCGAAAAATTCGCGCAGATTTTCCATAATCGAATCGGGGCTTTTGCATGCGCGCATAATCCGCGCGAGCTTGAAAAACAGCATAAACGCGCAGTAGTACAAATACGCGGCAAGAGCCAGAAGCGGCAGCATCAGCGCGCCCCCGCTTTTGAAATACATAAAAGCCTCCTTGAAAAACGCCTCCATTTAGCCGCAATTTTTTGAAATGTACTCCGACGAAATTTTTTCCATGTCCGACAGAATCGCCTTCGCCCTGCGCGACAAAACCGCGTGCAAGACAAACGCGGGAATGGCGACCATCAGCCCGAATTCCGTAGTTATAAGAGCCTCGCTGATGCCGCCCGACATCAGCTGCGGGTTGCCCGCGCCGTATGCGGACAAGTCGCCGAAAGTTTTGATGATGCCTGTAACGGTTCCCAAAAGCCCCAAGAGCGGAGAAATCGAGGCGGTTATCGAAATCGCGCCGAGCCCCGAAAAAAGCTTTTCTCCGCAGCTTAGCATTTGCTCGTATGCGATTTCCTCTGTAAGGCTTTTGCTAAGCCCGTAGTTTTGCAGAAATTTTCCAAGCAGCGCATTGTATGGCTTGGGGGCTGCCGCGGCGATTTTTTTTGCGCTTTCAACATCGCCGTTTTGCAGCGCGGAATTTATGTCCCGCAAAGTCTGCGCCTTAAATCTGCCCATCGCAAGCGAGCCGCAAATTTTATACGCCGACATTGCAAGCGCAAGCGCGCCGAAAAACAAAATCGGATAAATCCAGACGCCGCCCGCCTCGATTTTCTGCCAAAGCGTGCGCGTTTTGATTTTTGAAATCGCGCCCAAAGACGGGTCGAATTTCGCGCCGATTTTCCCGCCGCTTTCAAGCGTTTTCAAAAACAATCCGCCGTCGGTTTCGGGCAGCGCGCTTTTCAGAATTTTTGCCGAAAATATTTCGCCGTCGGCCGCGGCGAGCAGACGTTCAAAAGAAGAGAGAAAGCCGTCGAAATCCGAAGGCGACAATCCCGCGATGCCGAGCTCCGACGAAAGCTTTGCGCAGTTGCCGCGCAGAGCGTCGAACTGCGAGGATTTTAGCGCGGCGGTTTTCAGGACGAAATCGAAGTCGGTGCGGTTTTCGCGCAGGGCTTTTAATTTGCGCTCCATCCCGGCAGCCCTCGCGCCTTCCGCCTCGATTTTTGCATTCATCCGCGCGCGCTCGCCCGCGATTTTCGCAAGGGAGGCCTCGTATTTTTCAAGGGACTTTTCGCGCAAGCCGGCGTTTTGCGGCGCGGCTGAGGCATACGAAAAAACGCCGAAAGAAATGCAAAATAAAATCAGCGTTAACCTTTTCATTTGCCATCCCCCTCGATATAAATATCCAAAATTTTATGCGGCGCCCTGCCCTCGAGCATGTCGAAAATCTCCCCGATTTTCGCGCAGTTTTTCTCTTTTAAAACCGCGCAGATGCCGATTGCCAAAGCCTTTTCGCCGCCGATGTTTCTTGCGGAAAGTTTTTTGGAGGCGTCGAGGGCGAAAAGCCGCGCAAGAACCGCGGCGTTTGCCTTCGCATAGGCGTCGGGGAAATTTTCGCCCAAGCCCGCCGCCCCGCCAAGCAGCGTTTTTGCGGGCTCTTTTTGCGCCGACTTCAAATATTCCGCCGACGACTTTTTTAGAATTGCGTCGAGCCCCTTTTCAAATTCGCGGAATTTCAAAACAGCCGCCCGCATTTCCGCCGACGCCTTCCGCGCCTTTTCCTCCTGCGCCTCCAGCTGCGCGATTTCCTCTTCAAGCCTCTTGTTTAGCGTTTGAAGGGCGGCAAGGCGCGAGTTGAGCGCGGACTGTTCCGCCTCCCACGAGGCTTCGAGACGCGCGGTCTTTTCTAAAATTTCAACGGCCTGCATGGAATTTTCGCGCAAAGTTTCGGATAAATCCTGCGCCATTGCCTGCGCAAAAAACGCGGCGAAAATCAAAAATATCGAAAATTTCAATTTCATAAAAATCTGCCTTTTTTTTTAAGACTGAGCCCCGGATTGCACTGCGCCGTCGGGGGCGGATTTTTGCATGACAAGCTGCGAGGGCTTGCCCTTCGAGCTTTTGCCAAGACGCTTTAAAAGCCTGAACTCCGAAGCGGGCGGCTCGAAATCCGCGGGGGCTTCCAAAACCACGATTGTCGAATTGGAGGCAAGCCGCGCAAAAATTCCGAAAATTTCATCGGGCTTTTTTTGAAGCAGCGGATAAGGCGCGTCGGCGAAAATCAGGTCGAAGCCGCCGCCAAGTTTTTCCGAAGTCAAAGAGAAGCAGTCGGCGAAAACCGCCCGCGCCTCGATTTGCGGGGCGCATTTTTTGACGGCGGAAATGTTTTCGGCAAGGCAGGCGTAGGCGGCGCGGGAATTTTCCGCAAACACTGCGGACTTCGCGCCGCGGCTTAGAGCCTCCAAACCGTACGAGCCCGTGCCCGCGAACAAGTCCAGAACGCGCGCCCCCTCAACCTCGGAGGCGAGCGACGAGAACACAGCCTGCCGCGCGGCGTCGGTCGCCGGCCTTGTGGCGCCGCCTTTCGGAGATTTCAGAACAATTCCTCTTGCTATTCCCGATGTAATTCTCATTTTTTATAGGAATAAAATTATGAAAAGTTTTAGGCATTTGTCAATTTATCTGTCCGCCATATTCGGGATTTTTCTTCCCGCCGAAACATTTTCGCAAGAGGCGCACAGGGAATCGTCGACATTTTTCATTGTCGAAAACGACTTCGGCTTC
>JAFXRX010000338.1 GCA_017526045.1 Opitutales bacterium | reverse complement strand
TGCTGCCCATTTGCCAAAGCACGACTTTCAGATACACATCTTGCGAGGAGCTCGCAAAGCTTTTCGACCTCGACGAGAGCGGATTTTTCTACACGAGGCTCGGCAACCCGACAATCGACGCGCTCGAGCGCAAATTCGCCGCGCTCGAAGGCGGAGTGGGGGCGATAGCATTCTCGAGCGGGCAGGCGGCCTCAACTGCTTTGATATTCAACCTCTGCAACGCGGGCGACCACATCGTAAGCGCCTCGACTATCTACGGCGGCACCTACAACCTCTTCGCGCATACCGTAAAAAAATTGGGCGTGGACGTTACGTTTGTCGACCCGAAGGCGGGCGAGGACGAAATCCGCGCGGCTGTCCGAGCGAACACAAAATTCATTTTCGGCGAAACTTTGTCGAACCCGAGCGTAAAAGTTTTGGACTTTGAAAAATTCGCAAAAATCGCGAGGGAGTTTAAAATTCCGTTCGCGGTCGACAACACATTCCCGACGCCCGCATTGTGCAGGCCGTTCGACTTCGGGGCAAACATCGTAATCCACAGCCTCTCAAAGTACGCCGACGGGCACGCCTGCGCAATGGGCGGCATAATTGTCGACAAGGGCGACTTCGACTACAACAACCCCAAATTCCCCGACTTCTGCACGCCCGACGAAAGCTACCACGGGCTTGTTTACGCGCAGAAATTCGGCAACCTCGCATTCCTTGTGAAGGCGCGCACGCACATTATGCGCGACACCGGCGCGATACTCTCGCCGCAAAACGCGTTTTTAATCAACATGAATTTGGAGACGCTTCCGCTTAGAATAGAGCGCCACAGCTCAAACGCCTTGAAGCTTGCGCAGTTCTTGGAAAATCATAAAAAAGTCGCGTGGGTCGAATACCCGGGCTTGGACTCTTCGCCCGAAAAGCCGTATGCCGACAAATATTTGAAGGCGTGCAGCGGAGTTTTGACATTCGGGCCGAAGGGCGGGGCGGCTGCGGCGGAAAAATTCATGAACTCCCTGAAGCTTGCCGCGCAGGTTATCCACGTTGCCGACGCGCGCACGAGCGTCCTGCACCCCGCAAGCACGACGCACCGCCAGCTTTCCGAAGAGGCCCAAAAAGAAACGGGCATTTTGCCCGAGCTTATCCGCGTAAGCGTGGGCATCGAGCATATCGACGACATTATCGCCGACTTCGACCAGGCTCTCGGCAAGTAAGCCAATTCGCAACTTCAAGCGCAAAAAAAAGGAAAACTTTTTTAAGTTTTCCTTTTTTTGTTTTATAAAAATTTGGTTTTTTTATTTGCGCCTGCGGTATGCCGCAAAGGCGAGGGCAAGCGCGCCGAAGATTGCGGCGTATGTAGAGGGTTCGGGCACTGCCGCAAAGTTGTAGTTTATGCCGAAAGTCTTGTTGCCGTTGTTGACGAAGAATTCGTATGTGTCGTCCGCGCCCGCCTTTATTACTTTTACAAGATTGCTGGTCGGGTCGTCAGTGCTAAGCAGATAATTCTGCATAATCGTGGCTTCGCGTCCGTTCCAATTATTTATGGAAGTGATGATGTTGAAAGTATATACGCCTTCGCCGGCGGCGGGATTGAAGTTTGTAAAGTCGAGCTCGATTGCGTATGCGGTTTGCGCTGTCGGGTCGTTATATTCCACCCAGCCTGCAACTAATGTAGAAATGCCTTCGCTGTCGGCGACGAATTTGAGCGTGCCGCCGGTAATGCCTTTTTCAGCCTCGGAAGTGAGGCCTATGCATTTTGTCATCCAAGTTTGCCCGTCGGCGACTGTTATGTTCGAGCCGTGCAATTCGATTGTGGAATCTGCGCCGTACATTATAAGCCCGCCGTTTGCCTGGATAAGCTTTGCGCTGTCTTTAAAAATCAAATGCCCCGGCGTGACAACTTCAGCTTCGTCGCTGCCGATGCGCATGTTTTGGTTTAACGTAAGAGTTGCATTGTCTTTTACTGTCAAATTCGCGTAGTTAAAAACGAAGGAATAAGAGCTGAGCGTTGTGCGGGAGCTGCCGCCCAAATTCATATTCGCGACGGAATCGGTTTTGGAGTCGCCGATATAAGCCTTGGCGCTTGCGGTGAAGTTTGCTTCGCCGTAAACATTGAGCGTTGCATTTCTGTAAAAATACAGGGTTGTGGCGTTTACAGTGGAATTTTCGTAAACGTTCAAAACGGAAGTCGCGGAAGACTCCGTTGAATAGGTTCGGGAAGTGCCGATTTTTACGCCGTTGCCGCCGTTTTTTGCGGTTATTGTGGAATTGCCGTAGAAGTTTGCCACAACGTTTTGGTTAAGCGCGCTTTCGCCGATAAGTATGCCCCAAGTGTTGTCTTCAACAGTCGCATTGCCGTAGACGTTAATTCTCGCCTCTGTGTCGTGGACATATGAGGGAGTTGTGCCGCCGTCGATGCCGTCGCCGGAATTAAAAGCGGAGGCGGTTGTAACCTTAGCCGAGCCGAAAATATTAAATTCGCCGCCATATACGTAGGTGACATTCGCGGCGAACGTTCCCGATGAAACGTTCACTGTGCCCGAATAAAGGTCAAGTCTTGCTATGGATAGGTCGGTATCCGAGTTCGTGTACGAGCCCGACTTGTCGATTTTTGCGGTGTCTGAACTCCCGGGAATCGAGCCGTTGACCCAGGTTAGCGAGTCGTTCCAATCGCCTTCTTCGACTGTCGCCGTCGGCGCGCGCCAGATTTCCGCAGATTGCACGCTTGCAGCCACGAGCGCAAATAGAGATGTACGCAGTGTTTTATTCATAGTTAGATGTTTTTTTAAATTTTGAAAGAAATTATGTTTTCTGTTTCAAATATGTCAATAAAAAATAAAATTTTTTTAGGCTTGTAGGAGATTTTTTAGGCTTATAGGTTTATTTTTCAAAAAAACAATTTTGGCAAATGAAAAGGGCATTTTTTATATACGCTATTTTCGCGCTTGCGCCTTTGGGCGCGGGGGCGAATGAGGACTACACAAAATACGTAAATGTTTACATGGGCAACATAAGCCACACGCTCGTGCCTAGCCTTTCGACAATCCAGCTGCCGCATTCGATGCTCAGGGTTTACCCCAAGCGGCAGGATTTTGCAGCGTGGGCTGTCGAGGATTTTTCGCTTATGTGCCCCTCGCACCGCGCGATATTCCCCGGCAACGGCATTCTGCCTTTCTGCGGCGAAGTCCCGCCAGAATTGTCCACGCTGGACAACGAGCAAATTTCGCCTTATTCCTACAAGGCGATTTTGGATATGCAGCAAATCGGCGTGGAATTTGCCCCGTCGCACAGAAGCGCGGTCTATGTTTTCGATTTTTCAAAATCGGACGGGGGAGAGCGCAAAATCCGCGTCAGGGTTGACGACGGGAAAATATTTTTCGACAAGAAAAGCGGAGCTTTTAATTTGCGCCAGAACCTCAGCAGGGACGGTGCAACGAAAATGTACATCAGCCTGTTTTTCGACGCCGCGCCAAAGCAGGTTGGCATTGTCCCGTTTTCGCGCAAGCCTGAGCCCAACCCGATTATGCCGCCTGCAAAACCATTTGTTCCCAAAGACGGCGCCGACGCCATTCTTTCTTTCGGCGGTGGCGCGGAAAAAATCTGCGTAAAATACGGCGTCTCTTTTATAGATTTCGAGGCGGCGCAAAACAATTTGGCGCGCGAAATTTCAGGCTTTGACATCGAAAAGCTCAAAAAAGACGGGCGCAAAATCTGGAACGAGGCGCTTTCAAAAATAAAAGTAAAAACGTCCGACGAGAGCTTGAAGCGCGTCTTTTACACTTCGTTTTGGCGCACGTTCGAGCGCATGATAGATTTTGGCGAATACGGCAGATATTACAGCGCATACGACAAATCTGTGCACGCCTCAGACAAGCCTTTTTATTGCGACGACTGGATTTGGGA
>JAFXRX010000337.1 GCA_017526045.1 Opitutales bacterium | reverse complement strand
TAAAACGCCTCGCCGCCTCGTGCGTGCGGGCGCGCTCGCGCTCCTCCATAACGCCTTTTATGAGGTTTGCGCCAAAAATTACGGCGAAAAAGAGTATGTATAAAAGAAGGTCCACTTTTGCCCGAAAAAATTTTTTCTTTTTTTTTAAAGGCCGAAAGCTATTTTTGCGGATTGTTGTTGGGCTTTACGCCCGCTATAGAGTCGCGCATGCGGGTGTCGGACTGGATGTTTTGCATTTTGTAATAGTCCATAAAGCCCATGTTGCCGCTTTTAAGCGACTCCGCCAAAGCGAGAGGAACTTGCGCCTCCGCCTCGACAACCTTCGCCTTCATGTCCTGGATTTTAGCCTTCATTTCCTGCTCGAGAGCGACCGCCGCAGCCCTGCGGATTTCCGCCTGGGCCTGCGCCATGTTCTTGTTGGCGATTGCCTGCGCCTCCTGCAGTTTCGCGCCGATGTTGTCGCCGACGTCGATGTCGGCAATGTCGATTGAAAGGATTTCGTACGCGGTGCCGGAGTCGAGCCCCCTGTCGAGGACGACCTTTGAAATTCTGTCGGGATTTTCCAAGACGTACTTGTAGGATTCGGACGAGCCGATTGTGGTTACGATGCCCTCGCCCACGCGCGCTATAATAGTTTCCTCCTGCGCGCCGCCGACGAACTTGTCGAGGTTCGTGCGGACTGTAACGCGAGCCTTCACCTTAACCTGGATGCCGTCTTTTGCAACCGCGTCGATTGTCGCCTTGCCGGCGGGACAGTCGATTACCTTGGGGTTGATTGAAGTGCGCACAGCCTCCAAAACGGTCTTGCCCGTGCCCTTTGTGGCGAGGTCTATTCTGGTTGCGTCTTCCCAGGTCATATTCATGCGGGCTTTGTTTGCGGCGATGAGAGCCTGGATTGTCTGCAAGAGCGCGCCCTCTGCAAGGTAGTGCTTTTCAAGATCCTCAATAGTGAGGTTTAGCCCCGCCTTCACCGCGGTTATGCGAGCCTCGACAATCTTGCCGTACGGCACGCCCCTGAGGCGCATTGCAAGCAGTGTTATCATGCCGACCGGCGCGCCCGCAAGCAAAGCCTTGAGCCATGTGTTGAAGAAGCTGAATATCACAAACAGCACAACGATTATCGCTATAACCGCAATAACCGCCAAAATCGTCCCGAAAGACAGGCTTTCAGCCAAAACAAAAGAATAGTTTGCCATAATATTTAATCCTGTTGAATTTTTAATTGAAATGAATCGCGCCCGACGACGACGACTTTTACGCCCTTTTCAAGGAAGCCCCCGCCGACGTTTGTGGCGTCGAAAATTTTGCCGCCGATTTCGACCTTGCCGTTGGGCACCATCTCGGTGAATGTCAAGCCTCTCTGCCCGACGAGATTTTCCTCGGAGATTTTTAAATTTTCGGAATTTTCGCCCATTCCGAGGCCGCCTTCAAGCACAAATTTTTTCCAGACGCCCGTGCGCTTGAAAAATCTGCCGAAAACCGCCAAAAGCGCGAAGGCGAGCATCACCGCGACTACGCAAGTCCACAGCCCGCCGGAAAGAGAGTCCGCCGAGGGCAGCCACGAGCCTTCGGGAATGGACGCGCCCGAAAGAATAATAGAGGCGATTATCAAAACTATGCCGAGCAGCGCGCAAACGAATGTCCCCGTGAACAAAAATATTTCAAGCAAAACCAGGACGAGCCCCGCGGCGAAAAGCGCGGCGGCCTCGTAGCCCGCAAAACCCGCGATATTCGAGCCGAAGAAAACAACAAGCATCAGCCCCGCGCCCAAAATTCCCAAAACGCCAAACCCCGCGGTCTTGAATTCCAAAAAGAGCAAAAACATCCCTATCCCCATCAAAACCGCGGAGGCTGCGACAATGTATTTCGCGATTTTTTCAAACGCGCTAAGCTTCATTTTGTCGATTTGAATTTTTGCGTCCTCCCCGAAAATTTCGCGCATTATTTGGGTTGATGAATCCGCAATTCCGCTTGCAAGCAGGGGTTTGCCGCCGTAGTTTTTAACGGCCTCATTGGAGGTTAGCGAAAGCAGCTCGCCCTTCTTTTTGAGGACTTCGCCGCCCAGCGAGAGCTCGAAGTCGGGCTCCGACATCGCCCTCTGGACGAGGTGGCGGTTTTCGTCGCCGCCCGAAACAGCCTTTGTCTTTGCAGATAAAAACGACTCTATTTTGCGCTTCATCGAGGACGAAACGTCGCTTCCGTCCGCCAAGACCGACTCCGCAGCCCCCATGACGCCCCTGGGCGAGAACCAAATTTCGCCGCACGCAAGGGCTATGTAGGAGCCCGCGCTAATGGCGTTGGGGTTGACAAAGCATATCGTGCGCATTTTCGCCGAAGAAATAATTTCCATTATTTTTAG
>JAFXRX010000336.1 GCA_017526045.1 Opitutales bacterium | reverse complement strand
GTAAGGCGCATAAAGGAATGCGCGAAAGTCGGCGGGGACAATTTCAAAGTCCTGGTTTTGATGAAGAATTCGCCGTGGCCGCTGCCTTGGCAGCTCATCAGGATTGAAGGCGTAAAATTCTCGTCAGCAGATGAGGACGCAAAGAATTTTCAAGACTTCGACATCGTCGTATTCGACGAAAATTTCGATGGCGTCTTCAGTGGCAAATTTTCCGACGCCGAATGGGTCGAGGAAATTTTCGGGCTGAGGGAAAACCTGCTTTTGAACGCGCGCACAAAGCGCGGGATTTTCGACAAATCAATAGAAGACTGACATGAAGCGCAAAATCGTTTTTGCATCGGCTGCTTTGGCGCTGTTTCTTTTGGCGTGTGGCGCGGCGGTTTTTTGCATGCAGGCTGAAATTGTCTCTGCCGCGCTCAAAAGCGCAAACCCGAACAACAAAATCGGGCATGCGCGCATCGGGCTTTTTTCGACAAAGCTGCGCGGGCTTGAAATCGAGCTGCGGGACGGCTCAAGGCTTGGCGCGGAGGATGTCGAAATAAAGCACGGCTTCCTGCCAAAATGCCTGCTCTTTAAAAAATTCAGCATCGAAAATCTAAAAATTTCAAAAGCCTTCTTTGCGCAGAAAGAGGATTTTTCATCTGCGGAAAATTTCGGCGAAGACGAAAGCCAAGAAAGCCCCGCAGTTTCTTCCACCGTCCAAGCCCCCGCCAAAAGCCCGCGGAAATTGGGGGCGGCAAAAGAGCCCGCGCCGAAGGAAAGCCCGAAGGAAGGCTCGAGCTTTTTTGGCGGCTTTGGCTTAAGCGTAAAAAATCTCGAAGCCGACATCGAGCTCAGGCTGAAAGGCGGAGCGAAAATCGCGATAAGCCTCGGCGGCGAAAACCCCGCGCGCAACATCGAATGCTTCGACCTTTTCAAGCTGTATTCCGCCGATTTAAAATTCCCCGCAACTGTCGAATTCGGCGGGGAAAAATTCGAGGCGCGCGCGCAAATCCACGCGAAGGGGACGCCCAAAGAATGCAAAATAAACGCGGCGGCCTCCCTCGGCGGGAAACAAATTTTTGCGCTGTCCGTTTCCCCGTCCGATTTTTACAAAAAAATCGAAATCAAGGCGCAGGCCCTGGCAAATTCGCGCGACTTCAAAAGCCTCGCGGACGGGCTGCCGCAAATGTCGCTCAACCTCGCCTCCTCCGCCTCTTTCGACTCCGATTTTTGCAATGCCGACTGCAGCGCCTCCATGCGCGCCGACTTCGAAAATCTGCGCGAATTTTCCGTGTATTTCGACGACTTAAACTCGGCTTCGGCGGCGGCTGAAATATCGCTTTCAAAGCGCGGCGGCGAAATTTCCGTAAAAAAATTCTCGGCGGGACTGGGCATAAACGGCTCGCCGGCGGTTTCGGCGGACTGCGCCAAAGACTTTCACATCGACATCTCCGACATTTCTAAATTCCCCGACGCCCTCCTGTTTTCGCTAAATCTAAACCGCTTCGACCCGGGGCTTTTGAACGCATTTATAAAGCAAAACGGCTTTGAAGTTTCCGCCGCGCCCGTTTCGGGGACGATTTTAGTTTCCAAAAACGGCGAAAAAATCGAGGCGGAAAGCAAAAACCTAATCCCGATAAAAAATTTGAGCCTGAGCCGCGGCGGCTCTGCGGTAATCCAAAACGCGTCGTTTAATTTGTTCGCCTCGGGCTCGACCGACTTCAAAAAATCAAGCGCGCTCCTGCAGATTTCGCCGATAAAAAACGATTCTGATTTTGTGGGGACTGTCGAATTCGCAATGAATTCGGACTCGAAAACAATAAGGCTGCAAACCGGCGGCAACCCGTCCGCGCTCTTTCCCCGCGCAAAGGAATGCGGCGTGGAAAAAGCAGAGGCAAGCGCGCTTGTTTCAATTAAGGGCTCGGACGCCCGCCTCAAAAATCTCGAGATGAACCTCTCCGGCAAAGGCGGGGCGAACATTCTCCGCGCGAAGTCGAAAAACGAAATTCCGCTAAGCCTTGCGGGGCTTTCCCCCGATATGCCAAACGCCGAATTTGAAATAGCCTCCGAAGACCTGCCCATGGAAATTTTAAGCGCGCTCTGCCCCGGGGCGTCCGCCGAAAAAATCGGATTTTTTGCAAGCGTGAAAATCGGCGGCGGCAAAAAAATTTCATCTTCGATTTCCGCGGGCGCGAAAAATTTTTCATACTCCTCGGCGGAAAAAATTTTCGCGCAAAACCTGGATTTTGAGCTTGAGGGCGACGCGGATTTTTCAAGCCCGCTTCTTAAAGTGGGCGTAAAAAAATTCACTGCTTTGGAAAACGCGGCGGGGATTTTGGCGGCAAGCGGCAGCGCGGTTTTCGGCTTTGATTTCTCCGGCCCGCCTGTTTTTAAAAGCGGAAATTTGGAGGCGCGCGCAAGCATTCCAAAGATTTTGCAGCAGCCCGCCCTAAAGCGGTTCGACAACGCCCCGACCGGCATGCTCGAAATAAATATTGCCGCCGAAAGCCCCGAAAAAATCGAGGCAAGCGCGGTAATTTCAAATTTGAGCGCGCGCGGCAGCGCGGATGTTTTGGGCAAGGCAAGCCTCGATGTAAAAGCCTCGCTCAAAGATTTTTCGCCGCAAAAAGCCTCCGCGAAATTCCGGATGGCATCGACCCGCGGCGAGACGCTCGCCGCCGCGCAAGCCGAATTTTCAGGCGAAATTTCAGCCGCAATCGACGCGGAAAAAATCGTTGCCGAAGACCTCGAAACTCTCTTTGGCGCGTTCAAAAACAGGCTCGCAATAATTGACGAAAAAAGCGGCAAAACAAAATATCTGCGCCCCGAAATTCTAAAAGGCGCAAAAAGCCTGCCCACTTCGGCGCAAATCCGCTCGTCCATAAAAAAGAAGCTCCTGCCCCACGAAACGCAGGGCGCGCCCGAGCCCGAGCCCGCTCCCGCCCAAGCCGAAGCCGAGCCGCAAATCGCCGCAGTCGAAATAGCGGAGCTGCCGCAGCCCGAAAGCCCGCCCGCAGTCTGGGACTTCGGCAAAGGCGCAAATGTTAAAATATCCGCGCGCCAAATTTTAAGGGGCGGGGAAAAGATGGTTGAAAATCTTTCAGCCGAGATTTTTGCGGACAAAACTTCCCTAAAAATGCCGAAAGCATCGGCTCTTTTTTACGGCGCGCCCGCGGAAATGAACGCCCTTGTGCGCTTCGACGGCAATTTGTATTCGATAAAAGACACAAGCGTAAAAATAAAAGAGCTGCCGGTTGAAAATCTGCTTGAAAAAAACGGCGAAAACAAAACGCTTGTCGAGGGCAAATTCGACGTCAGCGCGGACTTCTTTGCAAGCGGCAAAACTCCCGAAGAGGCTCTTGAAAAGCTGCGCTTCAACGCCGAAGCCCAAACGCGCGGCGGCACTCTGCATTTTGTCGACAAGACTTCGGACGCATGGGAAATGGCAAGCGCGGGCGCGGGGCTTCTTAAAATCGGAGGGGCGATTTTCGGCGGAAAAGTGCGCGACGCCTCGGACGCGGCGGAAGCCCTGCAGCTGCTCGCAGACCTCGATTTTTCGGAAACAAAACTCAAAATGAGCCGCGGCGAAAACCTCGACATAGTCTTAAGCCCCGCCGAAATAAAAGCCCAAGACGCCATACTCAAAATTAGCGGCACACTCGCGTACGCCGAGGGCGAAAAGCTCAAAAACATGCCGCTGACGCTGCCGATAAAGCTCGACTCGCCCTCGGGCAGGCTCTCGCAAATCCTCCAAAAAATCGGCTATCCCAAAGACGAAAGCCAAACGGTCTCGGGCCCCAGGTTCGAAATTACGGGCACGCTTTCAAGGCCGAAAAACAACATCGCCGAAATTTTGGCGGCGGCGGCGAAGTCGGTCTTCAAGCAAAAAAAGTAATTTGAATTTTCCAAAAAACAGCCCAAGATTTAAGGCAAACAAAATTAAAAGATGAAAAAGACAACCGTAAAAACCATTGCCGAAACAAAAGGCTCGGAAAAAATAGCCGTGCTAACCGCCTACGACGCCATATTCGCGCGCCTCGCCGACCTCGCGGGCGTCGACGCAATCCTAATCGGCGACTCGCTCGGCAACACCGTCATGGGCTACAATTCCACCGTGCCCGTCAGAATGGACGACATGATACGCCACACGGCGATGGTCGCGAGGGCAAAGCCAAGCGCGCTCATTGTCGCCGACGTTCCCTTTGCTGTGGCGCACAAGAGCTTCGACTTTCTGCTGGAGGACTGCGCAAACCTGCTGCGCGCGGGCGCGGACTGCGTAAAAATCGAGGGCGGCGCGCTGCTTGCCGATTCAATAAAACGCCTCGTAAACGCGGGCATTCCCGTCATGGGGCACATAGGCTTGATGCCGCAGCAAATTTTAAAGCTTGGCGCGTACAAAACTTTCGGCAAGAGCCGCGAGGAAAAAATTTCGCTTCTTGAAGACGCAAAAAAGCTAGAAGAGGCGGGCGTATTTTCAATCGTAATCGAAAAAACCGACGCCGAAACCGCGGCGGAAATCACAAAAAAAGTTTCCGTCCCGACAATCGGCATCGGCGCGGGCGCGGGCTGCGACGGCCAGGTTCTGGTATGCGCGGACGTTTTGGGGCTCGGCGAAAAAATCCCGCCGTTTGCAAAAAAATACGCCGACCTTGAAGGCATCGTAAAAGGCGCGTTTTCGCAGTACGTAAAAGAGGTGAAAAAAGGCGCATTCCCGGGCTGACATGGAACAAAAAAAGTACGCCGTGAAAAAATCCGCAATTCACGGCAACGGAGTTTTTGCGGCGCGCCCGATTAAAAAGGGCGAATTCATTCTCGAGTATCTGGGCGAGAAAATAAGCAAGGAAGAGTCGAACAAAAGAGGGCTCGAGCAGGAGGAAGCCGCCCAAAAAAACGGCGGAGGGGCGGTGTATATTTTCGAGCTCGACGACGAATTCGACATCGACGGGAATTTTGAATACAACGACGCGCGCTTCATAAACCACGCCTGCCAGACAAACTGCGAGGCGGAAAATATCGGCGGGAAAATCGTCTTCACCGCGACGCGCGACATCGCCGAGGGCGAGGAAATTTTGTACAACTACGGCTACGCGCTCGAGCATTTCATGCGCCACCCATGCAAGTGCGGCAAGCCGGGCTGCGTCGGCTACATCGTCGCGGTCGAGGACAGAATAAAGCTTAAAAAAATCCTCGCAAGAATGCGCAAAAAGAAATTCGCCTCGCACAAATAGCGGAGGCTATTCGGCTCGTTTTTCGCCGGAAAAATCCGCGCCTTTTAGCGTGTAAATGCCGACGAACGTCGCGGCGAACGAAACGAGGGTGGCAAGCATTATCCACCAGAAAAATCCGACAAAGCCAAGAGTGTCGGCGGCAAGCCCGCTCGCAGCCGAGGGCAGCTGCAGCCCGAGAGCCATAAAGCCCGTGCATATGGCGTAAAACGCCGTTTTGTATTCGCCCTTCGAGGCGAAGATAAGGTACATCATATAGCTCGAAAAGCCGACGCCGTAGCCGAAGTGCTCGAAGAGCACGCCACCCGCCGCAAGCGCCGCGCTATGCGGCTGGCAAATCGCCATAAAAAGGTAAATCACGTTCGGCAAATTCATAAAAAGCGCCATTGGCAGCATGCATTTTTTCAAGCCGTATTTTGAAATCATAATGCCGCCCAAAATGCCGCCGCACAAAAGCGAAACGGGGGTGAAAGTCGCCATTGCGCCTATTGTTTCGAGGTCGAAGCCAAGTCCGCCCTCGGCTCTGTCGGCCTTCATAAATATGGGCAAAATCTTGCAAATTTGCGACTCGGCAAACCTGTAAAACAAAATGTATATGAGCATCAAAACTATATGCCTGCGCGCAAAAAATTTCACGAAGCACTCTATGAATTTTACCGACTGCGCCGCGGATTTTGACGGGGACTTTTCGACTTTAGGGAGCGCAAAAGAAAACCACAAAATGCAGATTAAGGAAATCGCCGCGCACACCAAAAACGCGCAGCACCACCCCGCCCTTTCGTCGCCGAGCCTCCTGCCCGCAAAGCCCGCGATAAAAAGCAGCCCGCCGCTGCCGAAAATCATCGCAAGGCGGTAGAACGAATTGCGTATGCCCACAAAAAACGCCTGCCTTTGCTCGGAAAGCGAGAGCATGTAAAAGCCGTCGGAGGCGATGTCGAAAGTGGCGGAGGCGGCGCCCAAAAACCAAAAGCCCGATATGGAAATCAAAATCCACTTCGAGGCAAACGGCGATATTGCAAGCGACAAAAACGCGAGCGCAAACGCGGCGGCGCAGCCTAAAATCCACATGCGCTTTGTCGAGACCGAATCGACTATCGGAGACCACAGCGACTTTAAAACCCAGGGCAGATAAAGCGCGCTTGTAAGAGCCGCCGTCGCCGTCGCGCCAAGCCCCATTGAGGTGTAAAAGAGCACCGAAAACGACATCACAACGGTGTTTGGCAGGCCCTCCAAAAAATAAAGCGCGGGCAGCCACGCCCAGGCGTTGTCCCCTTTTTTTGCCGCCAAAAATTTCACAAAAGCCCCCCGCTAAGAAGAAACGCGCCAGTCGGCGATTGTCGCCTGAGGCGTCTTGCGCTTGTTCCATCTGTTCCACGAAAGGTGCATTGCAAAATCGAGCTTTTCGCCGACAGGCGGCAGCTTGTTTGCCATGCGCCAGGCAACCGCGCTAATCCAAGTTCCGTTGTTTAAGGGAAGCTGGAATTTGAAATTCTGCCCGCCGCCGAAAACTTCTACGGGCTTTTCCAAAACGACGCCCTTTATCGCAAAAACGGGCTCCTTGTTGCCCTCGCCGAAGGGGTGCAGCATTTCAAGCTCGTCCAAAAGCTCGAAGCAGATGTCCTCGTGCGCGAGCTCCAGCGAGACGTGCAGCTCGGGCTCGAACGAAACGCCCTCTTCGAGCTTTTTGCGGATTACAAGGTTGAGGCGGTTTCTAAATTCGTCCATCTTGTCCTCTTTTACGGAGACGCCAACAGCCATAGGGTGCCCGCCCCAGCTGCCCAAAAATTCGGTGCATTTTGAGAGGCACTCGACCAAATCCAAGCCCGCGATGCTCCTGCCCGAGCCCTTCGTGTAGCCCGAATCGGTCTCGCCGAAAACGATTACGGGGCGGTTGAATTCGCGGCTTAATTTGCCCGCGATAATCCCGACGACGCCCGGGTGCCAAGTCTTGTCGAAAACGATGATGCAGGGGTCTTCGGCAAGGCGCAGCTCCTCGATTTTTTTCATCGCGGCCTCGAACACTCCGCGCTCGATTTCCTGCCGCTCCTTGTTGATGTCGTTGAGCTCGCAAGCGGCGCGGAAGCACGTCGTGAAGTCGTCGCCCAAAAGCATGTCCAGAGGCAAAGACGCGTCGGCGAGCCTGCCGCTTGCGTTGATGCGCGGCCCGAGCCTGAAAGAGATGTCGACGGGCGTGATTTCGTCGCCCAAAGAAATGCCGCTTGCCTGGATGAGCGCCTGGATTCCCTTGCGCTTTGTGGTTTTGAGCCTCTTTATTCCGTAGCGCGCCAAAATTCTGTTTTCGTCCACGAGCGGGACGAGGTCGGCGATTGTGCCAAGAGAGACCAAGTCGAGCGACTCCTTCAAATCCAAAGTCCACGAGCGGGGGTCGTCGCGCAGGCGCATTTCCTTCAAAAGCGCGTGCACAAGCTTGAACACAAGCCCGACTGTGCAAAGGTTGCGCCACGGCGCGGTGCTCAAATCGAAGACGTGCGGGTTTACAAGAATGTAGTCATCCTGCGCGGGGTCGTCCTTCGACTGGTGGTGGTCCACAACTATCAAGTCGATGCCCTGCGAGCGGATATAGCGGATTGCCTCCATTGCGTTTGTGCCGCAGTCGAGCGCGACGAGCAGGTCGGGCTTTTCGTCGGCGAAGGCTCTTTCGAGAGCCGCCTCGCTAAGCCCGTAGCCCTCGTCCATTCTGCGCGGGACAAAGTACGACGGGTTTAGCCCGAAGTGGCGCATGGCGTTCACAAACAAAGTGGTGCTCGTAATTCCGTCGACATCGTAGTCGCCGAACACGAGAACTTTTTGGTTTTTTGAAATCGCCTCGATTAGCCGCAGCGCCGCCGCGCGCAGATTTTTTACGCGGAAGGGGTCGCCCAAATTCGTAAGCTTGGGCTTTAAAAACATCTCGGCTCTAATCGGGTCGGAAAAGCCGCGCTCAAGCAGAAGCGAGGCCAATATGGGGCTTACGCCCAGATATGCCCCCAAATCTGCCGCCAATTTCGCGTCGTACTTTCCGATTTTCCAATCCACAGGCCAATGCTTTCAAAAACTTAGAGCCTGCGGCTCTTTGCGTCCTGCAATATGAGCTCCACAGCCTCAGCCGCCGACTTTGCGCCCTCGAATTCCTTGCGCAGGCGCGAGCGAATCGAGACCATTTTGCCCTCCGCCTCCTTGCGGCCGATGACAAACATGTGCGGGACTTTTTCAGTTTCCGCCTTGCGGATTTTAGCCCCGAGCTTTTCGGAAGAATCGTCAATCGAAACCCTCAAGCCCGCCTTCTTTGCGAGCGCGTAAACTTCGTCGGCGTACGCGATTACGTCGTCGCCAAGCGGCAGAATGCGCACCTGCTCGGGCGCAAGCCACGTCGGGAAATTGCCGCCGAAGTGCTCGATGAGCACGCCCGTGAAGCGTTCGAGCGAGCCGAACGGGGCGCGGTGAATCATAATCGGGCGGTGCGGCTTGTTGTCGGAGCCCGTGTAGGAAATGTCGAACCTTTCGGGCAAGTTGTAGTCGACCTGCACTGTGCCGAGCTGCCATTCGCGGCCGATTACGTCCTTTACGACGAAGTCGATTTTAGGCCCGTAGAAGGCGGCCTCGCCAAGCTCTTCGGTAAACGGGACGCCCAGGGAGCGCGCCGCCTTGCGGATCGCCTCCTCGCTCTTGCGCCAGTTTTCGTCGCTGCCGACGTACTTGTCGCTGTTGGGGTCGCGCAGGGAAATTCTTACGCGGTAGTCCGCCATGCCGATTGTGGTGAAAACTTTTTTGACAAGATCAAGGCACCCTTGGATTTCCGCGTCGAGCTGCTCGGGCGTGCAGAAGATGTGCGCGTCGTCCTGGGTGAAGCCGCGCACGCGCGTCATGCCGTTTAGCTCGCCCGACTGCTCCCAGCGGTAAACGTTGCCAAATTCAGCCAAGCGCACGGGCAGGTCGCGGTACGAGTGCGGGTCGCTCTTGTAAATTTCGACGTGGAACGGGCAGTTCATGGGCTTTAGCAAATAGCCCGCGACGTCGCCGTTTTCGATTTTTTCCTCAAACTGCGAAACGGGGACGTTTTCCGCCGCCAAACGCTGCAAGTCCTCGCGCTCGACTATCGGCACAAACTGCGACTCCTTGTAGTACGGGAAGTGGCCGCTGGTCTTGAAAAGCCCAAGCTTGCCGATGTGCGGGGTAAACACCATGCTGTACCCCTGCTGGCGCAAAAGCTCCAAGATAAAGTCCTGCAACGACTGGCGCAAAATCGCGCCCTTGGGCTTCCATAAAATCAAGCCCTGCCCGACCTTGTCATCAATCAAAAAAAGACCCATTTCCTTGCCGAGCTTGCGGTGGTCGCGCTTCTTGGCCTCCTCGAGCTGGGTAAGGTAGGCTTCGAGAGCCTCCTTGCTTTCAAAGGCGGTGCCGTAGATGCGCTGCAGCTGCTTGTTGTTTTCGTCGCCGCGGTGGTACGCGCCCGCCACAGTCAAAAGCTTGAAAGCCTTTATTCTTTTTGAGTAGTCGACGTGCGGGCCCGCGCAGAGGTCGCAAAATTCGCCGTTTGTGTAGAAAGTGATTTTTTCGCCCTCGGGAATGTCGGCGAGGCGGCCGAGCTTGTACTCCTCTTGCCCGCGCTCGCGGATGAGCTTTTCGGCTTCCCCGCGGGTTAGCTCCTTCATCTCGAAACGCTGGTTTTCGGAGATGATTTTCTTCATCTCGGCTTCGATTTTTTCGAGGTCTTCGGACGTGAATTTGTGCTCCAAATCAAAGTCGTAATAAAAGCCCGTATCGGTCGCGGGGCCGATGTCCAGACGCGCGTTGGGGAATAGGCGCAACACCGCCGCCGCCAAAACGTGCGCCGCGCTGTGTCTTATTTTTTGCAATTCTTCGTTCATAATAAATTGTTAAATATCGAATTATTTAAAGTGTTTGTAAAGATATTTTTACGCGGTTTTTAAGCTTTCAAAACCGCGCGCAAAGTTTGGAAATTCGGCAAAAGCCGCTGAAACTGCGAAACTTCCTCAAATTCCAATCTGTCAATTTCCGAAAACTGCCAGTCGGAGCTTGCGAAAATTTCCCTCGCCCACTCGAAGTATTCGCCGTGGTCGGTTCTGAAAAACATCTCCGCCCCGGGGGCGCAGTATTTCTTTATTTCCGCCAAAAATTCGGGCTGGATGAGGCGGTGCTTGTGGTGGCGTTTTTTCGGCCACGGGTCGGGGAAAAATATGAAGATTTTTTGAAACTTCAAATCCGCGGGCATCGCGTCCAAAAATTCGGAGCTGTAAGCCTTTAAAAAATGCACGTTGGCATTCCCCAGCTTTTCGTTCTTGCGCATGCCGTCGCGTATGCGCGAGGAAATGAGGTCGATGCCGACGCACAGCTCGCCCTTGTGCGCGGCGCCGTACGCGCTCAAATAGTGCCCCTTGCCGCAGCCGATTTCAAAGGTGATTTTGTTCCCGAAATCCGCATAGTTTAGCGCGGCGATTTCAGATTTCAAATTTTCAACCCTCGCTGCGCGGCGGGCGAGCGCAAGAGCCAATCCGTTTTCGGTTCGCATAAAAAATTAATCAGAAAGAATAGACAGTCGCGGTCGTGTAGGTGTCCTCGGGGTAGAGCTCAATCCCCGCGAAATGCGGGTTGTGCACGGCGTCGGGGCAGTGCTGGGTTTCGAGGCAAAAGCCCGCGTATTTGTTGTAGATTGCGCCCTTCTTGCCGCGGACGTTGTCGACAAAATTTGCGGAGTAAAACTGCATGGCAGGCTCGGTCGTGTAAACCGACATCGCCCTGCCCGTTTTCGGGTCGCGGACGTTCGCCGCGTTCACGAGGTCGCAGCAGGAATTTTTCAAGACAAAGTTGTGGTCGTAGCCGCCGTTTGCCTCGGTTATGAGCCTGCCGCCCTTTGCGATACCGTCCGAAATTTTCGTGAACTTGCGCAGGTCGAGAGGGGTTTTTGCAACGCTTAAAATCTCGCCCGTCGGGATGTATTTTGCGTTGTTGTTTGTGAAAAAGTCGGCGTTAATCTGGATTTCGTGCCCCAAAATATCCTTCGACTTTCCGCCGGACAAATTGAAGTAGGAATGGTTTGTCAGGTTGCAGAGCGTCGGCTTGTCGGTGAAGGCGGAATATTCGATTGCAAGCGAATTGTCGTCGGTGAGCCTGTAAAAAACCGTAATGTCGAGATTGCCCGGGTAGCCCTCCTCGCCGTCTTTTGAAAGGTAGTGCAAAACGACGCCCTTCCGGCCGTCGCCCGAGCAGGTGTCGATGTCCCAAACGACTTTGTCAAAACCCTTGACGCCGCCGTGGAGGTGGTTGTTGTTCGCCTTTTCGTTTATTGCGACCTTGTAATTTTTGCTGCCTATCGAAAATCTGCCGCCTGAAATTCTGTTGCCGACCCTGCCAATCAGCGCGCCGAAAAAGCAGCCGCTTTTCAAATACTCCTCGGGGGTGTCGTGCCCCAAAACGACGTCGGCAGCCCTGCCCGAGGCGTCGGGAGCATGCAGGCTCATGATTATTCCGCCCAAATTGCAAACGCGCATTTTCATGTCCGCGCACTTCACTTCGACAATTTTATATTCGCTCATAATTTGCCTATGCTACCCCGCCCCGCCCGCGCGTCAATATTTTCTTGCCTTGCGCGGCTGCAAAAATAGTTTATTGTCGAATTTGATATTTATAAGAGATATGCCGATATTTGAATACAAATGCAAAAAGTGCGGGGAGGTTTTCGAGGCGATTTTGACAAGCCCAAAGCAAAAGCCCAAATGCCCGAAATGCGGCTCCGCCTCGCTTGAAAAGCTTATTTCAACATTCTCAGCCCCCGCCTCGAGCCGCGGAAAGCGCGAATGCGAGCGCGGCGGCGGGCACCATTGCTGCGGCGGCGGATGCTGCTGCCACAACCACAACTAATGCCAAATTTCAAAAATATTTTTGCCTTTTTTTGCGCGGGTTTCGCCGCGCTTGCATGCGCTTCGTGCGCGCAAAATTCAAAGCCGACTTTGGAAACCGCAAAAATATCCGACGCGCAAAAGACTTCATATACGCTCTTTGAGGAGAGGCTTGGCAAGCTTGTAAAAGAAACCGAAATTCTCGCCCAGGAAGTCGCCCAAAAAAAGACAACGCCCCTCGAAGCGCGGCTGCGCCTCAACGAGCTTGCCGACACTTGGGCTGAATTTGCGGCGGAACATCCCGACAGCCTCGAAACGCAAATTCTGTACGGCAAATTTTTAAGAAGCGCAAGATACGACGAAGCCGCCTACAAGGTATTTTTGCGCGCCGACAAAATCGACCCGAACATCGCAGTAATAAAACAGCAGCTCTCGACCTACGAGACGGAGCAAAAACAGTTTCTAAAAGCCTACGCCCACATAAAAGAGGCGGCAAAATTAGAGCCGCAAACGGCGGCATACCAGGCGCAGCTCGGCGAATTTCTGGCGGCGTACGGCGGGGAGCTTTTAAAACAAAACGCGCTCTCTGCCGCGCAAAAAGACGCCGAAATGCTCGACGCATTCAAGGCGGCAAGCCAAATCGAAAAAGGCAATCCCGACTTTCTCGCGCGATACGCCCAAGCCTGCACGGAAGCCGTCACCCCCGACCTCGAAAAGGCGGAGGAGCTTTGGCAAAAAGCCGAAGCCGCCGCGCCCCTTGGCATCGAAAAAGACGAAATGCGCCTTGCCCTCGCGCGGGTTCAAATTATGAAAAGCGATTTTTTTAAGGCGCGCGAAACCCTCGCGAAAATCCGCACTCCCGAATTTTTCCGCGCGAAAGAAAAGCTCGAAAATAAAATTTTGGAAATCGAAAAATTAAATTCGCAATCCCCAAAAAAATAACCTTTTATAAACTCAAAAAATATGCTGGGTACATTTGAAGACAGAATAATTTTTTACATCATACTCTTAATCGGCATAACGATGCACGAATTCGGGCACGCGTACGCCGCCGACAAGCTCGGCGACCCCCTGCCCCGCGCAATGGGGCGCGTAACGCTAAACCCGCTCGCGCACGCCGACAAAGTCGGCACGTTCATTCTGCCGCTTGTAATGATTTTTACGGGCGCGCCCATTCTGTTCGGCTGGGGCAAGCCGGTGTACGTTTCGCTGCCCAACCCCAAAACACGCATGCGGGACGACTTGATTTCAACCGCCTGCGGCCCCCTTGCAAACCTCGTTCTGGCTCTGATTGCGACGTTTATTTTTTCGGCGGCGTACGTCTATAAACTCCAAAGCCTGCAAGACGTCGCAATAATCGCAATGCTTGTAAACTGCATGCTTTTTGTGTTTAATATGCTGCCAATTCCGCCGCTCGACGGCTCGCACTTCTTGCGCTACGTTTTGAAAGTTTCAAACGAAACCTACGCGAAAATCGAGCGCAACGGATTTTGGATTTTGCTTGTGATAATACTTCTGCCAGCGACGAACAACATTCTCGGATATTTGATAGATCTCGCGCTAAAAGGGCTTTTGTGCGCGGCAAACTTTTTTGTAATAATCATACAGCGCATCGCCTGAAAAAATATGCCGATATACCGCTACATAACGCTTGAAGCCGACGGCTCGGAGGGGGAGATATTCGAGGTCGAGCAGTCCGCCAAAAGCCCGGCGCTTAAAACGCACCCCGAAAACGGCAAGCGTGTGCGGCGCATATACGACGCGCCTAATATCCAGACGCAATACACGCGAGGCCGCGAAAAAAAGCTCTCGGACATAAAATACATAAAAAGCAAGGGCTTTGAAGTCCTCGAAAAAGACAAAATCTCCGGCAAATATTTTAAGAAATAGCCCCCGCGCTTAAAAAAGATTTTTTTCAAATTTAGCGGAATTATTTTTTAAACATCAGCTCAAAAAAACGCGGAGGGAGGGCGCCATGCTGTTTTAGCGTGGCGATTTTGAGCGCAGTTCGAGGAGCAAAAAAAACCGCGATAGGCGCATATATCTAATATGTAACTATTGCCGTTTTTTTTTGCCGCGACAAAGAAATGCGCCAAAAGCGCCCGCTAAAATTTTGGCGCAGCGATTTTTAAAAATACTTGCAGCGGGCGCACAGAAAAGAGTTTAAACAAAATAGAACGAGCACAGCAAAAAAGCCTGCGAGCGGAGTGTACAAAAATCGT
>JAFXRX010000335.1 GCA_017526045.1 Opitutales bacterium | reverse complement strand
TCTTGCGGAAAAACTTCAATGCGCGCGATATTCGAGTGCAGGCGCACCCGCAGCTGCTTAAAGCCCAAGTCAAAGAGCAGCTGTTCCGCCTTGTCGACTATTGCAAGCTTTTCTTTTGTGATTTCCTCGCCGTATGCAAAGCGCGAGGCAAGGCAGGCGAACGAGGGCTTGTTCCAAGTATCGAGCCCGAGCTCTTTTGAAAGGGCGCGGATTTCGCTTTTTGTAAGGTTTGCGGCTTTGAGCGGGCTTTGAATTCCGAGCTCGCGCAGGGCTTTCATGCCCGGGCGGTAGTCGCCTTCGTCGTCGGCGTTCGAGCCTTCAACGACGTTTTCAAAGCCATTTTGCGCCGCCGCTTTTATTATTTTTTCAAAAATATTTTTTTTGCAGACGTAGCAGCGGTTTGGCGGATTTTTTCTGAAATCTTCAATTTCAAGCTCGTCGGTCTCGACAATTATTTGGCGGATGCCGTATTTCTTGCAAAACGCCTTCGCCTCTTTGAGCTCCCTGTTTGCAAACGAGCGCGATTTTGCGGTTATTGCCGCCGCCTTTTCGCCCAAGACGTCGAATGCTGTTTTCAATAGAAACGCGGAATCGGCGCCCGAAGAGAACGCGACTGCGGCGGAGCCGAGGCTCTTCAAGCTGTCTTTTAAATTTTCGAATTTTTGCAGGGTATCGTCCATTTATTTTGCGCGGTTTTGATAGAAAATAATTGCGCAAATTCGCGGACGGTCAACATTTTTATGGCGCAAAAAATATTCTTGCGTATTTGCCGCTTCGCCTTGAAAATCGGCTCAAATGAAACATTTTTACGCCTCAATTATTTTGTTTATTTCAAGCCTTGCGGGCTTTGCGCAGGACTATTCTTTCAAGGGCTCGATTTCCCGCGAGGTTTTGGAAAATTATTTGGAGCGTGCCATAACTTTGGCGGACTTTGCCAACATGCCGAAGTTTTCGACCGAGGGCGGCTATCCGCGCAAGGAGCTCGACTTGGAGTTTGTCAAGGACACTGGCGCGAAGTTCATCGGCAGGGCGGTTTACCGCTGGGGCGGCGAGGAGGCGTTAAAAAACCCCGAATTTTTCAAGTACGCGCAAAATCTAATAGAAAAGCTGCACGCAATCGACCCTGAAATAATCGTGCAGGCGGCGGTGTTCGAGGCGGTTTATCCCGGGGTGAACAAAGTCGCAATTCCGCGCTGGGTTTTTGAGGAGCTCGGCATGAAGCCCGAGGCGCGCAATTTTTCATACGATGACATGCTCTTTAAAGACGGAACTTTCAAAAACCACTGGGGCAGGGGCGGCAGCGTGCCCGACATCACAAGAAGCGAGACGCAGCTTTGGTTTATGTATTTGGTCGGCAGCTATATTGAAATCGGCGTCGAGGCAATCCATTTGGGGCAGGTCAAGCTCATGGGCGCAAACGACAAGGACTTCGCGGTTTGGGCTGAATTTATAGGCAAATTGCGCCGCTTTGCCGACAAGCGCGCCCGCCGCGGCAAGATAATTTTTGACGCCCACACGCCTGACGGCGGAATGCTTTACAAGGGCATGAGCCTGCTCGATTTCAATTCGTTTCCGCTGCGCATAAGGGAGGCGGATTTGGAGCATCCCGAACTCTTGCGCGGCGTATTGCAGGTCGGGCAGACGGATTCTATTTACAAACGAAGCGCGGGCTGCAAAACGCCGAATGGCTGGGAGTGCGAAAGCCTGCCGTACTTGGTGGAATTCGACAATTTCGGGATTTCCGACCACGCGGGAAGAGCCGATGTAAACGACCATTTTATTTGGGGCTACGACGAAATTACATGGCTTTATTTGCAGCCGCAAGAGGAGCGCGAACGCTGGCTGAAATACGCCTGCGACTGGATAAAAAAGACCGACAAAAACGGGCATTTGCAGATGCCCGCAACGCGCATTCTGACGCTAAAAAAAGACCAGAGCCAAAAAATCACAGTGCGTTCCGTTCCGCCGCAGGAGGGCATTTCGCACACGCTCAACTTGCAGCATTGCATCAAAAAAATCTGGAATAAAAAATGACAAAAAAGCGCGGCAAAAAATTTTTCCTGCCGCGCGTTTTTTTGAAAAATCAGCCGCCGAGTTTTATTCGCGGAAATTCTTTTGGGTGATTATTTCCTTGGGGATGACGACGTCCTCGTCCTTGATTTCCTCAATCCAGATGTTGCGGAATTTTACGGGGTCGCCATGCCACTGTAATTTAATGGGGAAGGGGTGCCCGCGCAGGTTTTTCAAATCTTTTTCGCGCGAAAAATACTCCGTGCCCTCCCAAATCTCGATGTCGTTATGGATTCGCATGCCGTTATGGTATACCGTTATGCGCGGGTAGCGCTCTAGCCTGCCGTTTTTGTCTTTTGCGCCGAAGAAAATTACGTCGTATGTCTGCCATCTTTCGGGCGGCAGGCAGGCGTTTATTTGCGGCGGGAAAAAGCGGTAGAGCGCGCCGCATTCGTCCCATTTGCCGTCCAGACCGAACGAGTCGATAATTTGCACTTCAAATCTGCCGAAGAACAATCCCGAATTTCCGCGCCCGGGTTCTATCATCCTTTCGGACTG
>JAFXRX010000334.1 GCA_017526045.1 Opitutales bacterium | reverse complement strand
CGTTTTCGAGGCTGGAACGGGCGTCGGCAAAAGCTTGGCGTATTTAATTCCCGGAATTGTCGCCGCAAAAAAAACAAAGCGCCCGCTGATTGTGGCGACGCACACAATCGCGCTGCAGCACCAGCTCCTGAAAAAAGACCTGCCCCTCGTGCGCCTGCTGTTTTCGCGCGACGAAAATTTGAGGGAGTTTGCGGACTTCAAAACCGCCTTCCTGGTCGGCAGGGCAAACTACCTTTGCACGACCCGCCTGCGCCGCGTAATCGCGGAAAAATCGGAGCTTTTTGAAACGCGCGAGGCCGCGGAGCTCGAAAGAATCCGCCAATGGGCGCAAACAACCGACACCGGTCTTTACGAGGAAATAAACCCGCCGCCCGACAGGGAAGTCTGGGGCTGGGTCAACGCCGACTCCACTGTCTGCTCGCCCAAAAACTGCTCGGAGGGCGTCTGCTTTTTCCAGAAGGCGCGAAAGCAAATCGCGGGCTCGGACGTGATAATTGTAAACCACAGCCTGCTGTTTGCGCTCATCGCAAGCGGCGCGGCAAGCGAAATCGGCTCGCGGGGCGTGCTGTACGCAAACGACATGTGCGTAATCGACGAAGCCCACCTGATGCCCGACGCCGCCGCCGAAAACTTCGGGCTCTCGATTTCAAGCAGCTCAATTTTGCGCGAGCTGAAGCGCATCTACGACCCCCGCAAAAAGCGCGGGCTAATTGTGCGCGGCGGCCTCGCCAGGGAAATGGAAAAAGACGCCGTAGCCGACGCAATAAGGGCAAGCGAGGAATTTTTCGCAAGCATAAGGCGGCAATTTTTGACAAGCCGCGACACGGTTTCGCTCTCCGCGCCCCAATGGACGCAAAACACCCTAGACGCCCCGCTGGAGGCTCTTTCGCAGACGCTCGCCTCTTTGGCAACCCGCACGCAGTCCGAGCACGCCGCAAACGAAATTAAAGACTACCAGCGGCGCGTAATCGGCATGAGAAACGCCTTTGAGGACGCCGTGTTTTTGAGCGAGCCCGACCACGTCTATTGGCTCGAAAAAAATCGTGACAGCGTATCAATCCAAAGCGCGCCCGTAAACGTCGCCCCGATTTTAAGAAAAATTCTCTTCGAGCGCAACACGTCCGTAATTTTGACCTCCGCAACGCTTGCGACGTCCGCGGGCGACCTCGAATCTTTCGTGGAAAAAACGGGAGCGGAAATAGCGGAAAAAAACGTCTGCGCCTCGCCTTTCGACTACGCGAACAACATGCGCGTGCTGCTGTGCGCCGACTCCCCCGCCCCCGACAAAGAGTCGAAAAAGCTCGACTGCGAAAACCTCGCAAACACAATCGCGCGCCTTTGCGCGGGCGTGGGCGGCGGCACTCTTGCGTTATTCACAAGCTATTACGAAATGGACAAAGTCGCCGCCATTTTGTACGAGAGCAACCTACTCAAAGACAGGCGCATATTGGTGCAAAACCAAATGTCGCGCACAAACCTGATTTCGAGATTTCAGGAGCACGGAAACGCGGTTTTGCTCGGCACCGACTCGTTCTGGACGGGCATAGACATCCCCGGCAGGGCTTTGAGCCAGGTTGTCATAACCCGACTGCCCTTCGCGAACCCCTCGCATCCGCTGACCGAGGCGAGATACAACCGCATTTTAAGCGAGGGCGGCAACCCCTTCGTCCGCCTTTCAATCCCCGAGGCGATAATAAAATTCAGGCAGGGCGTCGGCAGGCTCATACGCAACAAAACCGACAAGGGGATAATTTCGCTTCTCGACTCGCGCCTCGTAAGCAAAGCCTACGGCAAAAAATTCCTCGCAGCCCTGCCGCCCGCGCCGATCGCCCGCTTCGATTCCTCGAACCTCGAAGAAACGCTAAAACGCGCGCTTGGCGAACTAAAAATTTGACGAACCAATAAAACTCAGTAGCATAAAAAACATTATGGATAAACTGGAAGAAATCTTCAAGATGCAATACGAGCTCAACAAGCGCATAGGCATCGACGCAAAAAACCTAACCGAAGAAGAGCGCATCAAATGGGTACTCAACTACATCCGCGCACTGCAGCAGGAAGCCGCGGAGCTGACAGACTCCGTGCCCTGGAAGTGGTGGGCTAAATACCAAAAATTCGACGCGCAAAACGCAAAGGTCGAAGTCGTGGACATGCTGCACTTCCTGGTTTCAATCGCCGAAGTTTTGGGCATGGAGGCGAAGGACTTCCACGACGCCTACGTCAAGAAAAACGCGATAAACCACAACCGCCAGGACTCCGGCTACACGGTAAAAGACGAAAACGACTGCCGAAGCATATAAAATTTTGCCGCCCGCAAAAAAAGCCCGCCAAATCGAGGCGGGCTTGATTTTTTTACTCTTCGCTCCCGTACACGGATTTTTTTATAAGCGCGGGGGCGATTTCTATTTTATCCAAATCCTCCCCGCTTGCCTCTGCGAGCGAATTTGCGGACTGCACAAAGCTTTCCGCCGATATTGCCTCCCCGTTTTCGTCGACAATGTCGAAGATAATTTTTACTTTTTTGATTTCGGCAAAAACGCCGTCCTTTAATTTTATATTTTCCATTTACAGCCTTTCTATCTTGTAAAAAATGTCGATTTTCCCCGTAAAAATCGCGGACGGCGCAAACTCCGCATTGCCGCCGGAGGAGGCAATCCACTCGCCGATTTCAGCCAAAACATCCGCTGGCAAATTCGCCGTTTTGGAAACGGAATTTACAGAGGCGGAAACCGAAACAGCCGACGAGCTTTTCGCGTAAATTTTTACCGCCGAATTTTTGGGGATTTCGACTGCCCCCTCCTGCGTCGCCATTGTGCCCGCCCACGAAAGAAATTCGCGGCAGTGCGCGGGGTTTGCGCTTTCCCCGAATTTCACTCCGCCCGAGGCGATGGCGTCGTTATTGTTCAAGGACATGTCTTTAAGCTCGTTTGAATTTGCGCAAGAGCCGAAGCTCGCAACCGCGCCCGCAATCTCGAAAACAAAATTTGCCATTCTAAAAGAGCCGCCTGCCTGCGAGGAATTCGCCCTGGCGCCGAGCCATCCGATATAGGCGTTTTCCGTGCTCGGGTAGTTCGGAACTTCAAATGTCAGAGTTTCGTCCACCTTTACCCATTGGTTGTGCGGAAGCTGCGAGCTCGAGAGCCTTTTAAGCAAAATGGAAGATCCGCTGCCCGGGGCGTGCGTCAAAAACAATCCAAGCGAAGTATTGTCGCTATTGATTAGCCTCTTGGCGTAAAAAGACAAATGTATGGATATTGTCTCGCCCGCAAAATATTTGAGGTTTAACACCTTGTTGTAAAGCCCGCCCATTGGGCTCGATGTGGAACTTCCGTCAACGGTCGTCGCAAAATCCACTGCATTTTCAATCCCAAAACTTGCCGCATCCGCATCGCCCGACAAATCTGCGTTATAGATGTATGACAGGTACGAGCCCGCAACCCAAGAGCCTTTTGTGCCCGTCGAGCCGCTCCAGCCGCCGCTTGTCGTCGCGCCCAAATTATAGTCGGTGTTTCTGCTTATTCCGTTTAGCAAAACATCGGGCTCGCGCCTCCCTTCCAGGAAATCGGACACGCCGTAGCAAAACGAAAATTCCGACAAATCAGCATTGAAAATTTTTACATTCGCAAGCGACATTTCGTCTTTATACCCCGCGGGCGCGGCGGCGTCCCCAAT
>JAFXRX010000333.1 GCA_017526045.1 Opitutales bacterium | reverse complement strand
TAACCGAGCGCATTTACCCCGAAAGATTTATGCACGTTTCGGAGCTCTCGCGCATGGGAGCCGACATCGTAAGAGAGGGCGCAAGCGCGATTGTGCGCGGCAAAACCCCGCTTTCGGGCGCGCCCGTAATGGCGTCCGACTTGCGCGCAAGCGCGGCTCTTTTAATTGCCGCCCTCTGCGCCAAGGGCGAAACATTTATCCAGAGGATTTACCACCTCGACCGAGGCTATGAAAATATCGACAAAAAGCTCGCCTTGCTCGGCGCGTCTGTCGAAAGAATTTCCGATTCCGACCTGCCAAAATTTTAACCCCAAAAAAAACACGTATGATAAAAAAACTCGCATTGTTTGCCGCATTAACTTTAAGCTCCGCCGCGCTTTTTGCAAACGCGCCCTTTATGAACCTCTGGGACGGCGTGCAAATGCCGGGCTTTAAAATCGGCGAGGCTGAATACATGAAGGGCAAAATAATCCCCGGACGCAAGCACCAAAGCTACGACTACAAAAACGTCTCAAAGCCCGCAATCCAAATTTACGCGCTAAAATCCGACAAGCCGACAGCCGCGGTCATAGTCTGCCCCGGGGGCGCGTACAGCGGGCTCGTCTACGGCAAGGAGGGCGAGGACATCGCAAACTACCTGAACTCCATCGGGGTAAGCGCGTTCATTTTAAAATACCGCGTAAGCGAAAAAAAGGACAGGGACGCGGCGTTTAACGACATCCAGCGCGCCATCCGCCTCGTCAGGGCAAACGCCAAGAAATTCAACATCGACCCGGACAAAATCGGCGTCATGGGCTTTAGCGCGGGCGGCCACCTCTCGGCGAGAGCCTCGACAGGCTACAATGAAAATTCATACGCGCCGCTCGATAAAATCGACAAAGTTTCAGCCAAGCCCGACTTCACTATTTTAATCTACCCCGCGTGGCTCGACAACCGCAAAGACTACGGCCTCGCCCCCGAATTCAAAGTGGACTCACAAACGCCGACCGCGTTTATAGTGCAGGCGCAAAACGACACGGGGCTTATAAACAGCTCAATAGCCTATTATCTTGCGCTCAAAGGCGCGGGCGTCGACGCGGATTTGCACCTCTACTCGAAGGGCGGGCACGCCTACGGCATTCTGCAAAACGGGCTGCCAATCGACAACTGGCACAAGTCGCTTACAGACTGGCTGGTTTTCAAGGGCTTTGCCAATAAGGCGCAGGGCGAATAGCTTTTTATATCCGCCGCCAAGCCCGTTTTTCGTATAAAAAATGCTCTCTTATTCCTTGACAGCGCAAAAGCGCAGTGCAATCATAAAAACTCTATGAAAATATTTATTAACGGAAAATTCTACTCAAAAGAGGACGCCAAAATTTCTGTTTTCGACCACGGATTTCTCTATGGCGACGGCATTTTTGAAGGCATCCGCCTCTACTCCGGCAACGTATTTAAGCTCGACAAGCACATCGACAGGCTATACCGCTCCGCGCGCGCGATAATGCTCGACATTCCCTACACGAAGCAGGAAATGATTGAAAACGTCTGCGCAACCTGCCGCGAAAACAAGCTGACCGACGCCTACATACGCCTCGTCGTCTCGCGCGGCATGGGCGCATTGGGGCTTTCGCCGAAGTCCTGCTCGAACCCGCAGGTGGTAATCATCGCCGACCAAATCCAGCTTTACTCAAACGAGCTTTACGAAAAGGGCTTGAAGGCCATAACAGTCCCGACGCGCCGCAACTCCTCCGCGGCTCTGCCGCCGATGGTGAAGAGCCTCAACTACCTCAACAACATTCTCGCAAAAATCGAGGCGCAAAATTTGGGCTACCAGGAATGCCTCCTGCTCAACAACGAAGGCTACGTCGCGGAATGCAGCGGCGACAACGTATTCATCGTCTTCGAGGGCAAGGTTTACACCCCCCCGACTGCATGCGGCTCGCTCAGCGGCATGACGCGCCAAACCGTAATGGAAGTTGCGCGCGAAATGGGCTATGAAATGATTGAAAAGCCCCTGACCCGCTACGACATCTGGACAGCCGACGAATGCTTCCTGACGGGCACAGCGGCAAAGCTAATTCCGCTTGTCGAGCTCGATTCGCGCATGATTGGCGACGGCAAGCCCGGCGCAATCACAAAAGCCCTGCTTGAAGGCTTCAACAAGGTCGTAACGGTAAAAGGCGTAAAAATCTAAAAATTTTTCCGCAAAGAAATGTTTTTTAAATCGGGCTTTTTTTTAAGCCCGATTTTTTTTTGCGAATGCACAAGTTAAGCTTTGGTTTTTTTGCGGTGCGGCAAGCCGCCCCGACTTTTTCCGCCACGACGCATCTCGATTTTTAATTAAAAAAAGTATTGCGCTTGCGCCCGATTTTTGGGATAAATCAAAAAGCATTTAAGCAAAAAATCCAAAACCTCAAAAGGACGCATTTTATGCAGGCGCAAGACAATCCCAAAAAGACCAAAAAGGCGGCAATAATTTTGTCGGGCTGCGGCGTGCTCGACGGCTCGGAAATAACCGAGGCCATCGCCGCGGTTTTCGGCGTCTGCGAAGCGGGCGCGGAGCCCGTTTTCTTCGCGCCGGACATCCCCCAGGCGGACGTCGTAAACCATTTGACAGGGAAGCCCGAAGGCTCGCGGCGCAACGTTTTGGAGGAGGCGGCAAGAATTGCCAGGGGCAATATTTCGGATTTGAAAAATTTTAACGCGCAAAATCTTGACGCCGCAATATTTGTCGGCGGCTTCGGAGCCGCCAAAAACCTTTCCGACTTCGCCGCAAACGGCGCAAACTGCAAGCTTAACAAAGACGCCGAAAAAGCCGTTCTTGACATGTACAATCTCAAAAAGCCGCTCGGCTTTGTATGCATCGCGCCCGCGAGCGTTGCCGCCCCCGCGCTGGGCAAATTCGGCGTAAAGCTCACAATCGGCAGCGATCCGCAGACCGCGGCGCAAATCGAAAAAACGGGCGCAATCCACGTCGAATGCGCGGCGGACGATTTCATAAAGGACGGCAATGTCTACTCGACGCCCGCCTACATGCTCGCCCAATCCCCCCTGGATGTGCGCTGCGGCGTGGCGAAAATGGCGCGGGAAATGCTCAAATAGCGACATGAAAAAATTTTTACAAATACTCGCCGCCTCCGCGCTCGCCGCGGCGGCTTTCGCGGACGACGATTTCGACGCCTCCAAAATGATTCCCGGCGACGTCGCAAACTTCGAGCTGCCGAGCTTCGACAAAAAAACAGGCTTCAAGGAATGGGAGCTTTTCGGCAAGAAGGCGAAATATTTTAACGAGCGCAAAATCGACGTCTTCGACATGAAGCTCGACATGTTCGACGGCAAAAAATCCGCCGAAAAAAAGGCGACTTTCACGACAGACTTCGCCGAAGTCTCCGCCCTTGCAAAAACCGCCAAAAGCAAGTCGCCCCTGACTGTCTCGGGCGAGGGCTTCAAGCTCGTCGGCGACGAGTGG
>JAFXRX010000332.1 GCA_017526045.1 Opitutales bacterium | reverse complement strand
CAATATATCAGCTGCCGCACCGCGACAAACAATATCGCAACCGACGAGAGTATGCACAATATCAGCCCTATCAGGCTTGCAAGCGCAAGCGGCAGTGTCGAAAACGCCAAAATCCCGTCGAGAGCGTAAAAGAAAAGCTGGCGCAATGACCACTTTGTCTTGCCCGCGCATCTGTGCACGTTTTCAAACGACATGTGCTTTGTCTTAAAGCCCACCCACTCGTAAATTCCCTTTGTGAAGCGGTTGTTTTCGGGCAGCGACAAAATCGCGTCCACGACGCTTCTTGACATGAGCCTGAAATCCCTCGCGCCCGCGACGAGCTTTACGTCGGAAATTTTGTTTACAACCTTGTAAAACAAATCGGAGACGAACGAGCGGAATTTGCCCTCGCCCTTTCTGTCGGAGCGGCTTGCCGCGGCGCAGTCGTAGCCCTCGAAAAGCAGGGCTTCGTACATCTTGGGCAGAAGCGAGGGCGGGTCTTGCAAATCGGCGTCCATTATCGCGACAAATTCGCCTTTTGAATGCTCCAAGCCCGCGTAAATCGCCGCCTCTTTGCCGAAGTTGCGCGAGAACGAAAAATACCTTATGCGCTCGTCCGAGGCGGCGAGGGGTTTTATTGTTTCGAGAGTGCCGTCCTGCGAGCCGTCGTCTATCAAAATAAGCTCGAATTTTATCCCGCCCATTTCATCTACAACCCTGAGCAGCTCCCTGTAAAAAATCGGCAGCGCGTCCTCCTCGTTGAAGCACGGGACGATGAACGAGGAAAGCCTGCCTTGCAGGCGTTCCGATATGTTTTTTGCAAGCTCTTCCATATTTTTTGGAGAAAATTTTTTTGCGGAAAAACCCGCGCAATATTTGCGGGAGCGGGCAAATATCCGCCGCATTAAAAAAAATCTGAAAAAATTTTGCGGAAAAGTCAATAAATTTGATGTCGATAAAAAAGATTGATTTAACGCGCGATACTATGCAAAATTGCGCGGTAATTAAATAAATATGGCTAATGCTTCCGACAACGCTCCGCGCGCCTATTCGCGCCGAGAGGAAATTTGGTCGGCGTCAATACACGGCGCAGGCATTGCCTTCGGCGTCGCCGCGGTCGCCATTCTTGCGACGTTTTCCGCCATATACCAGGACGCCTGGGCGATTGTGGGCACTTCGATTTTCGGGGCGTCCATTATATTGCTTTACACAGCCTCCACCCTCTACCACGCCGCAAGCCGCGAAAAGCTCAAAAAAGCCCTTAAAAAGTTCGACCACATTTCAATTTACTATTTGATTGCGGGCTCGTACACGCCGTTTTTGTTTGTAAATATAAAGGGCGCGATGGGCTGGACGATTTTCGGGATAATCTGGGGCTTGGCGATTTTGGGCACGACGCTGAAGCTTTGCACGGCGGCAAACGGCACGAAAGCGTGGTCGATAGCCCTTTACTTGCTTATGGGCTGGCTAATCATCGGCGTAATCTGGAAACTTTTGCTTGTGATGCCGCTTTCGGGCGTTGTGTTTCTTGCCCTCGGCGGGCTTTCTTACACGCTTGGCGTCGCCTTTTATGTGCAAAAGAAGAAGGCGTTTTCGCACGCGATTTGGCACGGGTTTGTGCTTGCGGGGACGGTTTTCCACTTCTTCGCGGTGCTCTTTTCCTGCGCATTAGTCGACTGATTTTATGGGGTACAGCTCTCGCGAGGAATTTTTAAACACGGCATCGCACGCGTTCGCCGCCGCGCTTTTTGCAATCGTGGGCGCGTGGCTTGCGCAAAGGGCAAACGCGCGGGGCTTGGGGCTTTTCAAAACGCTTTCAGTCGGCGTATTTTATTTGAGCGTGGTGTTTGCGTTTTTGGCCTCCGCGCTTTACCACGGCGCAAAAGGAGAGCTGAAGGCAAAGCTAAAACTGCTCGACCACATCGCGATATTTTTTATGAGCTTCGGGGTGTTTTTTGCCGCAGCCGCCCTGTCCGACTTGCCGAAATTCTGGACAATATTTTTATCCGCCGCGCTGTTTTTGGCGGCGATTTTGGGCTCCGTTTTAAAGTTTAGGCTCGGCGCGGACGGCACAAAAAGATGGTCGATAATTTTCAACATTGCCATGCCAAGCCTGATAATAATTCCAATGTTTTTTATGCCGCCAAGAGCCGTTTTGTTTTTCCTGCTCGCAGCCGCTCTCGACCTCATAGGGCTTGGATTTTACTTAAAAAAAGACGCGGAATTTACGCACGCAGCCTGGCACGTATTTTCGACTTTGACCGTCGCAGGCGACACGCTCGCAGTTTACAGTTTGCTCTGATTTTTGCCGCGCTTATTGGGGAAAGATTTTTTTGCGCGAAAGCCGTTGAACGAATTTTTCGAGGTTCTCTCTCTTGCGAAATCGACTTTCAGGGCTCTGCCGCCCATGTCGGAGCCGTTTAGAGCCTCGACAATT
>JAFXRX010000331.1 GCA_017526045.1 Opitutales bacterium | reverse complement strand
GGGCATCGAATTCGACTACTGCTGCGTGCACGCCTCATTCGCGCTGCGCGAGGCGGGCTACGAAACAATCATCGTAAACTCGAACCCCGAAACAGTCTCGACCGACTACGACACTTCCGACAAGCTCTTCTTCGAGCCCCTAACATTGGAGGACGTTTTGGAAGTCTACAAGCAGACGAAGTGCGACGGGGCTATCGTTCAGCTCGGCGGCCAGACCCCGCTCAACTTGGCAAGCGAATTGAAGGCACACGGCGTAAACATAATCGGCACATCTCCCGCATCCATCGACGCCGCAGAGGACCGAGAAATCTTCAAAAAAATCCTCGAAAAGCTCAACTTGAAGCAGCCCGTAAACGCCACTGCCACGACAGCCGAGCAGGCTTACGAATTGGCGGGGAAAATCGGGTTCCCGATTTTGCTGCGCCCGAGCTTTGTTTTGGGCGGCAGGGGCATGTTCATCGTCTACAATATGGACGACATGAAAAAGGTAATCCGCGAGGCTTTTGACGCGGCGCCCGGCAAGCCCGTATTGCTCGACAAGTTCCTTGAAGACGCAATCGAGCTCGACGTCGACGCGGTATCCGACGGAGAGACTACTGTAATCGGCGGAATGCTCGAGCACATCGAATACGCGGGCGTGCACTCCGGCGACGCGGCGATGGTTTTGCCGCCGCACACGCTTTCGCAAAAAATCCTAAACGAAGTCCGCGAGGCGACTTACGCGCTTGCAAAAGAGCTCAAAGTAGTCGGGCTTATGAACATCCAGTTCGCTGTTAAGGACAACGAGCTTTATCTCTTGGAGGTAAATCCGCGAGCCTCGCGCACAGTCCCGTTCTGCTCGAAGGTCATAGGCGTTCCGCTTGCAAAAATCGGCGCGCGCGTAATGGCGGGCGAAAAGCTGAAGGACTTGGGCTTTACAAAGGAAGTCAAAGTGCCCTTTGTCGCGGTAAAGGAATCTGTTTTCCCGTTCGTGCGCTTCCGCGGCGCGACTATTATGCTAAGCCCCGAAATGCGCTCCACGGGCGAAGTCATGGGGCTTGGTCCCGACCTTCTTACGGCATTTGCAAAGAGCCAGGACGCCGCGCAGCCGCCGTTGCCCAAATCTGGCAACGCGTTCTTGTCGGTAAAAGACCACGATAAGCCCATGGCTTTGGAAATCGCAAAAAAACTCGTAAAATTGGGCTTTAACATCTATTCGACTTCGGGGACTGCGAAGTTGCTTTCCGAAAACGGCATTCCCGTCGTGCGCACCTACAAGCTCAACGAAGGCGCGCGCCCGAACGTAATCGACATGATTAAAAACGACGAAATGAATTTAATCATAAACACCCCCTCGGGCATGACTCCGCGCCTCGACGAAAACAAAATCCGCCAGGAGGCTCTGCTTAAAAAAGTCTGCACGATGACAACCATGATGGCGGCAAACGTCGCCGTAAAGGGCATCGAGGCAATGCGCGAAAAGCAGATGAGCGTGCAGTCGCTGCAGGAGTATATGAAGATGGTTCAAAATTCAAAGGAGTAATTTTATGGGTAAGGCAATTTTGGCGTTCGCCGACGGAACAGTTTTTAAGGGCTCGTCCTTCGGCGCAAAAGCAACGAAAATCGGCAAGGCCGCTTTCAACAGCGCGGTCATGGGCTATCAGGAGCTCATAAGCGACCCCGCATGCGCAGGGCAGATTATGGTGCTTACGGCGGTCGAAGTCGGCAATTACGGCGTAAACAAAGCCGACGCCGAAAGCGGCAAAGTCTGGATTGAGGGCTTGGCTCTGATGCGCAACAGCTCCATTGTAAGCAACTGGAGAAGCGAAGGCTCTTTGAACGACTATCTCATTCAAAACGGCGTCCCCGGCATCGAGGGCTTGGATACCCGCGCAATCGCGATGAAAATCGTCCGCGACGGCGCAATGGGCGCGTGCCTTACAACCGAGGATATTTCCGAGGAAAAGGCTGTCGAGCTTGCAAAGTCCTGGGACGGCTTGAAGGGCAAAAATTTTGCGGCAAAGGCTTCCTGCAAGTCGGCTTTCGATTTCGACGACTCTTCAATCGAGCCTTTCTCCGTTGACGGCACCGACATCTACAAAACTTCGCGCAAAACCCCGCTTAAAAAGTGCGCTGTCGTCGACTTGGGCGCGGCAAATTCCGTCTTGCAGCACCTCGCATACAACGGCTTTGAGCTG
>JAFXRX010000330.1 GCA_017526045.1 Opitutales bacterium | reverse complement strand
GATGTCCGTTTTGCAAGCTTTTTTTCAAAAATTTTTTTTCGACTTCAAAACGTCGCCGAAGAGCTCCATCGTCTGCCCTCGAAAGTCGCTTATTACTTTGTCGCAAAAGCTTTCGATGCGCTCTTTCGGGTAGGTCGTGGCAAGCCCCACGACGTTCAAGCCCGACGCCCTCGCCGCCGCAAGCCCCGCGCTCGAATCCTCAAACACAGAGCCGTGTGTCTTGTCCGCGGAAAATATCGAAGCTCCCAGCAGGTAGCCCTCGGGGTCGGGCTTCGACTTCTTCACTCTCTCCGATGTTATGACTTCGTCGAAGTACTCCTTTAGCTCCGGCCGACGCGCGAAAACGCTCGCCATTTTCTTGTTGTTCGAGCTTGTAACTATTGCCGTATTCGCCCCCGCGCCCTTCAAAATTTCCAGAAATTCCAAAATCCCGCAGATATATTTATATGGCATTTCGCGCTCGAATTCGTCGAGCTCCGCGGTGATTTTTTCCTGCGCCGCGGCATTGCCCAAAAAATATTTTTCGAACACCTGCACGAGCGTGTTGCCCTTTATCCCCGCCGCGAAATGCGGAATTTCGGGGCGGTATTTCGCCCCCTGCGCGTCCCAGAATTTCGTGTATTCGTCTTCCGTGTCGACGATTACCCCGTCCAGGTCGAAAAGTGCCGTAATCTTTTTTGACATAATTTTTTAGCGCGCAATTTTGCCCGATTTTGCGCCGCTTGCAAACAAATTTTGCGGTTGCCCGATTTGATAAAATCTTTCAAAATTTTGCTTATGGACAATTTTTTTGACATTCAAAATATGCCGCCCGGCAAGGAAAAAACGGAAATTTTGGCGGAGTCGAAAAGCTTGAGGGTCGAGCGCATTGTCTCGAACTGCGCGGCGAGCCCCAAGGATTTTTGGTACGACCAAAGCGAGGACGAAAAAGTCTGGGTCTTGCGCGGCGAGGCGCAGATTGAGTTTGAAAACCGCATCGAAACTTTGCGCATCGGCTGCGGCATTCTCATAAAAAAGCATGTCCGCCACAGGGTGAAATCGACGTCCGCCGACTGTGTCTGGCTTGCGATTTTCGGAAATTTTTAAGAAAAATCTCGCGCGCGCCCGCCAAAATATGCTTTTATTTTTGGCAATTTTTATTGCCGGTATATGGACAGCGAAATTTTAAAAAAATTTGTGCCGATGCTCCCCGAGGAAATGCGGGCGCGGGGCTGGGACTATATCGACATACTGGTGGTGAGCGGCGACGCCTACGTAGACCACCCGACTTTCGGCCCGCCGCTAATCGCGCGCGTTTTGCTCGACGCGGGCTATCGCGTGGCAATCTGCGCCCAGCCCGACTGGAAGAATGCGGACTGCCTGAAAACTTTCGGCCGCCCGAGGCTTGGCTGCGCGGTTGCAAGCGGCAACATGGACTCCATGGTGAAGCTCTACACCGCGGGCAGGCGTTTGCGCCGCGCCGACCAATTTTCGCCGAACGCGGAGCTTGGCAAGTGCCCGCCGCACGCATCCGTCGTCTATTGCCAGCTCGCCCGCCAAGCCTTCCCGGGGCTGCCGGTAATTTTGGGCGGGGTGGAGGCGAGTTTAAGAAGGGTCGCGCACTACGACTATTGGCAGGATAAAATGCGCCCGAGCGTGCTTGTCGACGCCAAGGCGGACTTGCTTTGCTACGGAATGGGCGAGCTTACAATGCTTGAAATTTTCGAGCGGCTAAAAAACGGCAAAGACTTAAAAAACATCCGCGGCACATGCCGCTATCTGGGCGGCAACGAAAGCGCGGCTTTTGAATTTGGCGTGGATTGCGAGGAGCTGCCGAGCTTCGAGCAAATCTGCTCCGACAAGCTTGCGATTATGGCTCAGACAAAGATTGTCGAGGCGAACACAAACCCCTGGAACGCGAAAAGGCTCGCGCAAATATGG
>JAFXRX010000329.1 GCA_017526045.1 Opitutales bacterium | reverse complement strand
CGCCGCCCACATTGGCGTCGTTGACGCGCTTGAGCGTTTTTGCAAGCGAGTTAAACGGGCTCGGGGCGGCGTTGTCCGGATTTTTCTGCTTCAAAAGCGGCGCCTTTTCTATGAAAGAGCCGTTCAAGAAAACGCTGCCGTCGGGCTTGATTACAACAACCTGCTCGCTCGGCAAGCTCGTCGATTCCACCGGCGGGGTCTGCACCGGAAGCTGAACCGACATGTCCGCCTCCTGCTGGATGGGCAGATACATGAAGTAGATGAGCAACAAAAAGATGATGTCGATCATCGAAGTCAAACTGAAGCTGTCGCTGTCGAGAGCCAATCCCTTTTTCTTTTTTCTTGCCATATTACTGCTGCTCCACGCCAAAGATTATGTTGAAAATGCCGACATTCGCGCACCTCTTCATAATTTCGCTTATGAAGCGGTACGCAGTGGCTTCGTCCGCGCGCAAGTAAACGCCCTTGAAATCGGGATTTGCAACGCGCGCCGACAAGGCCGCCTCGATTTCGTCCAAATCCGAAGGGCGCGCGCCCAGGAAGTAGTTCCCCTCTTTGTCGATGGAGATGAACTGCCTGTCGCGGCTGTCTTCCGGAACTTTTGATTCTGCGGCAATCGGCATCTGAACCTTGACAAGCTCCGCAGAAGCGAAGCTTGTAACGGTCATGAAGAAGGCAATCAGAAGGAACACGACGTCTATCATCGACGTGAGCTCGAATGCCGTATCTTCATCCTGTTGTGCCCTTACTTTCATTTTTTAAGCCTGAAAGTTTCCTGTTAAGAATTGGACTACTTGTTTGCGGGGGCCTGCTCGGCTGCTTCGCCCAATTCCTGCGGGCCGTACTTTGTGGACATCTTGAAGACGTACAAAATAGTGCCGACAGTGGAGCTCAGGCCGGAAACAGCCTTGCCGTACTGATTTTTGAAGATGAAGTAGAAAAGCATTGCGGGGATGCCGACCATCATGCCCGTCGCGGTTGTGATGAGAGCTTCGGAAATATTGTCCGCAAGCTTTTGCGCGGAGCCCGCGCCTTCGGCCGCGATTGTGTTAAACGCCTTAACCATACCTGTAACCGTGCCGAAAAGACCCAACATCGGGGAGATTGAAGCGATGAGCGCGAGGTAGTTTACCATTACATACGGAGCCGCCATTTCCTGCATGGAAGACTCTTCCATTGCGACTTCGATTCCCTCCCAGTCGATTTCCTTGTCGCTTACGCGCGCCAAGCCCGCGCCCAAGATGTTTGTAAGGGGAGTCGGGTGCTTTTCGCAATAGTCGATTGCCCCGTCAACGTCCTTCTGGTTCAAAAGCTTCGTCAAAGCGTCGACGTCGGCTTCGGCCGCGAACTTCTTGGCGCGGATTTGAATGCCGTTTACGATTGCAAGGCTAATGCAGGCGATTGCGCACAAAGCCAGGGGGTACATCGTCATGCCGCCGGCGCGCCACATGTCCATGAGGGATTTGCCCGCGATTTTTTCGGGCTCGTTGGACTTTTTAGCTGCGTCAGCCGCGGTGGCGTTTGCTGTTTCGGGGGCGGGAGCCGCCTGTTGAGCCGATGCAATGCCAAAGCCGAGAATTGAAACTGCGGCGATTGCCAATACTTTTAATAACTTGCTTTTCATTTATGTGATTGGATTGTTGTTGTTGTTTTAGAAAATTAAAAAAACCGTCCGAAGAAAATATCGGGCGTCTTTGTTTGAAAAAAAATATTGCGACTTTTTATATTATTTTGCAAGGGAATTTTTTTATTTTTTTGAAAAGCCCCCCCTGTCAGGGGTTCGGCTCCTGTGCGTTTTGCGGCAAAGAGCCCAATTTTCCGCGCTCCGCAAGCAGGGCGAGCTGCCCGCAGGCGGCCTCGATGTCGGAGCCTTTTTCGCGGCGCAGGGTGCACGAGACCCCCGCGGACTTCAGGGCGTTAAAAAACGCCTTCCTGCGCTCCGCGGACGGCCTTTTCCAGTCGAGCCCCTCCACCCTGTTGTACGGGATGAGGTTTACGTGGGCTCTGAGCGAGCTTGCGATTTGCGCGAGGTTTTTGGCGTCGGAGAAATTGTCGTTTAGGCGGTCTATAAGTATATATTCAAGGG
>JAFXRX010000038.1 GCA_017526045.1 Opitutales bacterium | reverse complement strand
CTTTCATCACGCACTTCAACGCCCTTGACTGCGACTTTTTCATGTGCATTTCCCCCGAGCTCTTCCTAAAAAGAATGCTCGTCGGCGGCTTCGACAGGGTGTTTGAAATCGGCAAGAATTTCCGCAACGAGGGCATCGACCGCAAGCACAATCCCGAATTTACCATGCTCGAAGTCTACGAGGCTTACAGCGACTACAAAGGCATGATGAAGCTCGTCTACGAGCTTGTGCAGCACCTTTGTAAAACTGTCGTGGGCACGACAACAATCACACGCTACGACGGCGTAAAAATCGAGCTTGGCGGCGAGTGGCGCGTTGCCGACTACAAGGATTTGATTGTCGAAAAAACCGGCGACAAGAATTGGTTCAAGCGCACCAAAGCGGAAAAGATGGACGCCGTGCGCAAAATGGGCTTGAACGTCGAGGAAACCTGGGAGGACTATGAAGTTACCCAAGAGGTTTACAGCAAGCTAATCGAGCCGTTCTTAATCCAGCCGACTTTTGTTACGCACATCGCAAAGGAGCTTTGCCCGCTTGCAAAAATCAACAAGGAAGACCCCGACGTAATCGACGTTTTCGAGCTTTGCATAAACGGCCAGGAAGTCGCGCCCGCGTACTCGGAGCAGAACGACCCGCTCATCCAGCGGCAGATGTTCGAAGCGCAGGTCGGCGAGGAAATCCAGAAGCTTGACAACAACTTCCTGGAGGCCCTCGAATACGGCATGCCACCCGCGGGCGGCATGGGAATTGGCATCGACAGGCTGATTATCCTTTTGACGGGGGCGGCGAACATAAGGGACGTAATTTTGTTCCCGTCGCTGCGCCCCGAAGTCCAGTAAAATTTTCCGCACGAAGCTCCGCGCCTGCGGGGCTTTGTTTTTCAAATTTCGCATCTCAAAAAAAATGAAGTGGTGGATTTACATAGCCGTAAAGCAGCTTTTTCCGACGGGCAAAAGATTTTCTTTCTTTACGCTCGTTTCGGTTGTGGGCGTCGCGCTCGGCGTGTTGGCGCTTTTCGGCACCCAGAGCGTCATGAACGGCTTCCACAGCGAAATCGGCGTCAAACTTGTGGATACCGGCGGGCAGGTTGCAATCGACGACGGCGGCAGGGTGCTTTCCGGAAAATACGCGGATTATCTTTGCGAAAAATTGCGGGCGATGCCCGATGTAAAAAAGGTCGAAAAAGTCGCAAGGGGAGCTGTAATGATGATGAACGGCAACACCCCGACTTACCCGATTTTGCGCAGCTACGACACGCTTGGCGGCGAGTGCGCGCTGCCGCTTAAAGAAAAAAATTTTATCGCCTGGGGCGACATCTCGGAGCTCGACGACGACAGCGTGATTTTGGGCGCGGGCGTCGCCGCGAGAATTGGAGCGTCGAAGGGCGACATTGTCGAAGTTTACGCGCCGACTATGCTTGAAAGGCTTTCCAAAGAGGAAGTGCCAATGCCTGTAAAGCTCGAAGTGGCGGGCTTTCTTTCGACGGGGTTTTCGGATGTCGACAAAAACATCGCGCTCGTCTCCCTTCGGAGGCTGCAGGATTTGTACATGCTTGGCGGCGGCTGCCACAGCATTGTTTTGAGGCTTAATGACGGCGTGGACGAAACCGATTTTGTAAAGCAGATAAACGCCGACTTGCTGCGCGGCGGCGCAAGAGCCTACACTTGGCTTACGGGCAACGAGGCGTTTTTGCGGGTTATTGCAACTGAAAAAGTGATGATGTCGGTAATCATAATGCTCATAATAATTGTGGCGTCGTTTTCCATTTGCTCTTCGCTTTACACGACGGTTTTGAGAAAGACCAAGGAAAGAGGGCTGACGGCGGCGATGGGCGCGCAGAGGCTTCAAATCGCGCTTTCGTACTGTCTGCAAGGCTTTATTATAGGGCTCTTGGGCTCGCTGCTGGGGCTTGCGCTTACGTTTTTGCTTTTGGAAAACAGAAAGGGCATTGTCGAATTTATCGTGGGCAGGGACACGCTCGAGCAGTTCTACCACTTTTCAAATCTGCCCGTTTTGTACGATTTTGGCGACGCCTTCAGGGCGTGCTTGTTTGCGGTAATTCTTTGCACTCTCGCGGGTCTTTTGCCCGCGTGGAGGGCTTCGAGACTTAAGGCTTCGGAGGCGATGCGCAATGAGTAGGGAAATCTTGAAAATCTCGTCCTTGAAAAAGAATTTTGCATCGCCAAACGGCAGCGAAATCGAGGTGCTGCGCGGGATTGACCTTTCCATAAACGAGGGCGAAAGCGCGAGCCTGCGCGGCGAAAGCGGCGCGGGAAAGACGACTTTTTTAAACATCGCAGCCTGCCTTGAAAATCCCACAAGCGGCGAAATTTATTGGGACGGGGCGAGGGTCGACAACCTCCCAAACCGCGCCCAGGCGAGGCTGCGCGCGGGCTACATGGGCTTTGTCTTTCAAGCCTACTGTCTCGTGCCCGAATTGAACGCGCTTGAAAATGTTTTGTTCGCCGCGCGGATAGCCAAAAATTTCAACAGGGCGGCTGTCGCGCGCGCCAAGGAAATTTTGGAGAGGGTCGGGCTTAAAGACAGAATGGCGCACCTGCCAAGCCAAATGTCGGGCGGCGAGCGGCAAAGAGTCGCGATTGCCCGCGCGATTTTAAATTCCCCGAAGGTGATTTTTGCCGACGAGCCCACGGGCAACCTCGACGAAAATACGGGGCTTGAAGTTATGGAAATGCTGCTTGGGCTGTGCTCGCAGGAGCGCGCCGCGCTTCTTTTAATCACGCACAATCCCGACTTCGCGCGCCGCGCGGGGCGCAGGCTGGTTTTGAAGTCGGGCAAAATTTTCGAGGAATGATTTTATGGGCAAAAGCGCGAGGGCATTGTGGGCTGAAAAGTTGGCGAAGGCTCAGTGCGTCGACAAAAAAAACGGCGTCGTCTCGCTCAAAAAGCCCGATTTAAAATTGGTAAAAACTTCGCCCGCGCTCACGCCGGTTTCGTTTGTCGGAACTGTCATCGGAATTGACCCGAGCCTGCGCGGAACGGGGCTTGCGGTCGTAAGGATGAGGCAGGGCAAAAAGCCCGAATTTCTGGCTTCGATGCGAGTTACAAATTCGCCGAAAATGAGCCAGGCGGAATGCCTCGGCGCGATTTTCAGGGCGGTCGACAGGCTTGCTTGCAAGTTCGAGGCGACATGTGCTGCGGTCGAGCAGTCGATTTACGTGCAGAACAACCAGACGGCTCTAATCTTGGGCTCGGCAAGGGGAGCCGCCATTGCCTCCGCCGCGAATTTCGAGAT
>JAFXRX010000328.1 GCA_017526045.1 Opitutales bacterium | reverse complement strand
GGCGGCGTCCGCTCCGCGCTCGAAGAGTACGGCGTCGTCCCTGTCATAACCTATCTTGGCAACTTCGCCGCAAACCCCTGCGGCGGCGACAGGCATGGCGCGGCGGTTTCAAGCTCCGTAAATTTGGGCTACGGCGTCGACTTGCAAAAGCTTTTCAAAACCGACGCCCTGAAAGGCTGGTCGTTTGTCAACACCTGGGTTTGGCGCTTCGGCGACTCCCTTACAAAAGACTATTTGCGCAACACCTTCTCCGTCCAGCAAAACTACGGCAGCCAGACAATCCGAATGCAGTCGATGTTCCTTTCGTACAACACTTCTTTCGACGGCGACGAGCGCAACCACCTGATGTTCAAATTCGGCAGAATTGCCGCGGGCGACAATTTCATGACCAAGCCAATCTACTGGCTTTACATGTCGAATTCAATCGACGGCAACCCCGTCGGCGTTTACAACCAGGTGAAATTTTCCGCATATCCCTCCGCCGTCTGGGGCGCGATGGGGCAAATCAGCCTCGCAAACGGGCTATACTTCAAGGCGGGCATCTATCAAATCAATTCCGACTCGCAGGAGAAAAATTCGCGCCACGGCCTCGACTTCTCCTTCACTAACGGCCTCGGCGTCAACGCGAACTTCGAGGCGGGCTGGAACATCAACCACGACTGCTCCGGCAAAAACCCCGGCAACATTTCCGTCGGCTTTGTCGCCGACTGGTACAGCGTCGAGCGCCTCTCAAACCCAATGCGCCATTCGCACTTCAACCAGACAATCTACTTTCAGGCGGACTACATGGTTTGGAATTTGGGGCTCCCCGACAGGTCCGCGGGCTATGTAATCGACCGCGAGCCGCACTCCGACACTTACCGCGACTTGCGCGGGCTCGTCCTTTGGGGCGCCCTGCAATACGACCCTTCCGAGGACTTGGCGTACATGCCGCTATTCATCACAGCGGGCGCGTTTTTCAACGCCCCGTTTGAGTCGCGCCCCGACGACGTTTTGTGCTTCGGCTTTTCCTATGGGAAATTCTCCGACAAGCTCAACGCCCCCGAGCGCGATTCTTACGAAATTGTTTTGGAATTGAATTACAAGCTGCAGGTCAACAAGTTTTTCTTTTTGCAGCCGGACATTCAGTATGTGATAAACACTAAGGGCGGGCAGTATCCCGACGCCCTGGTTCTTGGTCTTCAATTCGGTTCCACCTTCTAAAACGCGTGGAAAAACGGAAGAAAAAAGCAATTTTTTCAAAATTGTAATATAGAGCTTCGCTAAAATAAAAAAGAGCTTTTTTCTTCCTTGCCCTCCATGTCGGTTTTGCTCAGGGGGCAGTACAAAGTACAGCACCCCATTCGCAAAACGCAACAGCATCGGGCATTTTCCACGCGTTTTAGCACTCACAACCTATCAAGCTACTTAACGAAAAATATAGAGCGGCTTCGCCGCGAGCGCAAAAGAAGATTTTTTCTCGCTCTTCTCTGATTTTTCGCACTCACAACCGCGCAAGCTGCACAACGCGGGAAGAAAACAGCGTATCAAGTTGCGAAAAGAGGGG
>JAFXRX010000327.1 GCA_017526045.1 Opitutales bacterium | reverse complement strand
CTTTTATTTCCGAGGGCGAGCGCAGGCTTGCGTCCGCCCCGATGCTGCCGCTTTTCGTGCGCTTTGCCGTCCCGGGCGTAATGTCGCTTTTGTTTTTCGGGTTGCAGATTTTAATAAACGGCGCGCTAATCGGCAATTTCGCGGGCGCAAACGCGCTTGCGAGCATGAATTTGGTTTTGCCGATTTTCGGGCTTACGGTTTCTTTGTGCATTGTGTTGAACGTCGGCTGCCAGTGTCTTGTCGGGCTGCGGCTGGGCGCGTCCGACAACAGGGGCGCAAACGAGGCGTTTTTCACCGCCTACATGCTTACGCTCGCCGCCACTCTTGCGTGGGCTGTCTTTTCGATATTTTTCGCCGCTGAAATTTCCCGCATTATGGGCGCGGACAAAAATCTTGTGGCCGACTGCGCCACGTTTTTGAAAATCTCCGCCGTTTCGATGCCGATGACCTCTCTTATGTTTTTTGCAAACGGCGCCCTTCGCGCGCAGGGGCGGCCGATTTACTCCTTATGCGTGATGTTGGCGATGGTGTTTGTGCATTTGGCAGCCGACCTGCTTTTTATCGCTTATCTTAAAATGGGCTTGCGCGGTGCCGCCTACGCCACTGTCGCCGCGTCTTTTGCGGGCTTTGTTTTGAGCGCGCCGCCGTTTTTTAGGAAAAGCTCGACTCTTTCGTTTTTCAAGGGCAGATTTTCCATGCGCAGCGCGGGACTAATGCTTTACAACGGCTCGTCCGAGGGCATGTCGGAGCTCGCGCTAAATTTGACGATAATAATTTTCAACAAGGTTTTGATGTCGGGGTGGGGCGGCGATGGCGTCGCGGCGTTTTCGGCAATCCACTATTTGGCGTTTGTCGCCACCGTATTTTTTATCGGCCTTACAGACGGCATGCGCGCGATAGTCTCCTACAACTACGGCATGAAAAATGCCGCGAGGGTGTTTGGGGCACTGAAAATTTCGGCGTTTGCGGTTTCCGCCATAGGGGTTGCGCTCTTTGTTTTGGTTTTCTTTTTCGGCGACGAAACTCTTGCGCTCTTTTTTGCCGCCGCCGACGCGGGCGTGGAGCGTCTCGCGCAGGAGGGCGCAAAAATTTTCGGCTTTGCCTTCCTTATCCAGGGCTTGAATATTTTGGCTTCCGCTTATTTTACCGCCATAGGCAACGCGAAAGTGTCTCTTATAATCTCTTTTTTGAAGGGATTTGCTTTTGTGGTTGTCGCGCTTTTTGTCTTGAAGAGCTTTTTCGGGCTGGACGGCGTGTGGGCTGCCTCGCCCGCCGCGGAGGCCGCCGCGCTTCTAATTTCTGCGGCTTTGATGCTGGGGGCTCTGCGCAGGTTCGGGCGCGGCGAATTTAAGAAATACGTCTAAAAAAACCGCCTCCGCGAAATTTTTTCAAAAAAATAGCTTGCAAGGCGGAAAAAAATCAGTTGCATATATTGCTTTAATTTTTCCGAAAGAAGAGGCCAAAAAATTCTCTTCTAAAAATCGGGGGTATAGCTCAGTTGGTTAGAGCACTTGCATGACACGCAAGGGGTCCGCAGTTCGAGTCTGCGTACTCCCATTTTTAGCGGGCGCTTTTGGCGCATTTCTTTGTCGCCGCAAAAAAGCCGCAATAGTTACATATTAGATATATGCGCCTATCGCGGCTTTTTTTTGCTCCTCGAACTGCATCCAAAATCGCTGCGCCAAAATGGCATACACAGCGTTTTCGGGTCAACACCAAAGGTTGTGGAATAGCGTTTTTTTGCGCCTGCTTCTTCTCTCAAAATCGCCTTGATAAAAAATAGGTATACATTAGGCAAATATGTTTGAGCCCGCGCAAAATAAGTTTTATTTTGCTTGTGTTTTGTGGGCTGCGGGGTTTTATTTATCGTTTTTTTATGAAAATTCTTTTTAAAGCGGCAAAAATTTTATCGAGCCACACGGCGCTGTTTGTAATCGCGGCGGCGGTTTTGGCGTTTTTTGAGCCTTCGTGGTTTTCGTGGGTCAGGGGCGACACCCAGGCGTTTATCCTCGGCTTTATAATGCTTACAATGGGCATGACGCTGTCGCCTGACGACTTCAAAATTCTTTTAAAGAGGCCGTTTGACATTTTTATCGGCGCGTGCGCCCAGTACACTATAATGCCTTTGATTGCCTATGCGATTGTGCACATTGCAAACCTTCCCGCGGGCATTGCGGTGGGGCTCTTGCTTGTGGGCACTTGCCCTGGCGGGGTTTCGAGCAACATCATGAGCTATCTTGCCCGTGGCGACGTCGCATTCAGCGTCGGCATGACCACTGTAAGCACGCTTCTTTCGCCTATTATGACGCCGCTTTTGATGCTTTGGCTTTCGGGCGAAAACATAGAAATCGACGCGTTTGGAATGTTTAAGAGCATTTTGATTGTAACGCTATTCCCAGTCATTGCGGGCTGCGTTTTGAATTTCGTTTTTTCCAAAAGCAGGGCGTACAAAGAGGCGATGCAAATTATGCCGGCTTTCAGCGTGATAGGCTTGGCGTTTATTGTCGCGGGCGTCACCGCGCTTTGCGGCGACAAGGTTTTGTCTTCGGGCTTGACGATATTCGCGGTGATTGCAGTCCACAACGCGCTCGGCTATTTGAGCGGATATTTTATCGGCGGAGCTTTCAAAATGGGGGTCGCGCAGAAGCGCACGCTTTCGATTGAAGTTGGCTGCCAGAATGCGGGGCTTGGGACGAATTTGGCCTCAAAACACTTTGCCCTGTTGCCCGACGCCGCGCTCGCCGCTGCAGTCGCGTGCGTTTACCACTCGGTAAGCGGCACGATTTTGGCAAACCTCTTCGCCTGGTCCGACAGCCGCAAATCCCCGCGCAAATAGAATATTTTTTTAGCGAAAATATCCGCTTGACCCGCGCAATGCCGCCGCTATTATCAAAAAAAAGAAGAAAGGGCGGCTTATGGAGATAATTTCCGTATTATTATATGTTTTAGTTTCAATAGCTCTGGGGCTTGCGGCGGGCTTTGCGCACAGATTTTTTAAGAATAAATTTGCGCGCGTAAATTTGTGGCTGTTTGTCTGGGTTTTGATTGCCTCTTTATTGTTTTGGGCAAAGACGTGTTTTTGCATGTGCGGCTATCCGCTTGGCATCAACCACTACATAGTCGACGAGTTTTGGTTTCCGATTGCGTATTTGGTTTTGATTTTCGCCTATCCTGCGATTTTCTGTGCCGCGTTTTTGTTTTTTTGGGTTTCGGCAATTTTTTCCGCAACGGCGCCCGGGCAGGGCGAAAGCCGTAAAAGCTTGTGGGCAAGGCGGGTTTTTAACCTTTTAAAATGCGCCGCGCTCGCGGGTTTAATCGCCGCCGCCGCGCTGGGCCTCGTCAGAAATTTTGACGCGTATTGGGGCTATCCGAAGCTGCTTTTGGCTCTTATTGCGGCGTCGTTTGCCGCTGTTTTGCTTGTGAATTACAAGAGCCGCAAGCGCTATTGGCTTGCCGCGCTCGCCTTGTGCCTGCCGACATTTTACTATGCCGTGGCAATCCCCGAAATGTCGGACAGGGGCGCGAATATAGAGGGCGTGTATTCCGCCCCGAAAATCGAATACAAATATTTGCCCGAAAACGACAAGCGCGGCTATTTTTCGCGCAAAATAAAATTCGAGCCGTATTTGAAGTACACTTTTCACGAATACGCAGGCGGGTGGAATTTGTCGGTTTTGAAATCCAACCCGCCCGATAAATACTATTTCTATTCCGCCTCGGAAAATCCTGAAATGTTTGAGGCGGTTTACAGCGACTTGACGAAGTATCTGCCCGTAATCGACGATTCCGAAAAGACAAAGCAGCTCTTGGAGTTTTTGTCGGATAAATCTAAAATAACGTTTTTAGTAACCATAGTTAAGATTTGGAAAAGGCAGCCGGGCGACATTCGCTACGACATTTACATCTTTAACGATTCGCGAAACGGCTTTTACAAATTGAATATGAATCTGAACATTGAGGAGGGGCAATGAAAAAGTTTGCGGTGTTCGTGTTGAATTTGGCGATATTTGCGGGCATTTGCGTCTCGTTTGTCGCGTATGTGGGCTGGAATAAAATCGGGCATTGGGAGGGTCAATGGAACGACGGCTTCGACTATTTCGAGAATCTGGAAGATGAAAACTACGCCGCGATTTTTGAGAACGCCGAGAAAAATAAAGACAATAAAGATTACCCGCGCAGGGCGGAGGTCGCCTCTCTTTACGCCTCCATGCGCGGCGGGCCGAACTTCAAAAAGGCGGCGGAGTTTTACCAGGCGGAGGAAAAATTGCGCGGGCTGGGCTTTTCGGACATGCTTGAGCTTTCGCTTATTTTCGCGCGCGGAGGGTTCGGCATTGAAAAAAACCAGACAAAGGCAGACGAATACTTTTTTAAGGCGATGTCGCTCGTGGACGGGTCGGGAGATGATTCTTATTCCGAAGGAAAAGTGTCCACCGATGCTTTTTTTACGAGGGCGGTGCAGCTGAGCCAAAGCGATTCGGAGCTTTTTAAGCAAGAGGAAAATCTCCTTGCCGCAAAAATGCTCAAATACGCGATAGAAAACGATTTCCATTTCGAAGAGGGGACATTCTTTGCTTTGCCTCTCGCCCAAAATTCGCTGATGGGCGGCGCTGTGGAAGTTTTGCGCCGCCATATTCTCGAGGGCAAAAAAGAAGAAAAAATAATTTACATAAAGCTTATGCTCGAAGGCAAATACGCCCCGCGCGACTACGGCGAAATTTTCAGACTTTTAAGCGGCGAATACGAGAAAAACAAGTACGGCCTCGACGTTAGGGACGTCGCCCTGCTTGCGGTTTTGTATAAAAACGGGCTGGGGGTTGCCGTCGACCCCAAAAAGGTTGGCGAGATTTTAGACTATCTTAAAAAAGTTTCCGACCCTGCCGATTTTTCGGGGGGATGGAATTTGGAATATATTGTGATTGCCTCGCGCAATATTTATAGCGGCGAGGAAAATTATCCGCAAGACAAGGAGCTTGCGCTGGAGATTGCCAAAATGGCGGAAAACATCATTTCCTCATCCGACATAAAAAAAGCGAGTTTTGCGTTTGGATACCTTGTCAATTTTTATAAAAAATACGTTAAAGACTTGGCAAAGGTTGAGGAGCTTTACAAATTGTACGCGCCAAAATCCAAAGAAATAGAGCTGAAATACCAAAAGTTTTTAAACGATAAAAAATAGGGGTTTTTAGCGCGCGGCTTTTTAATGTTTTTTGTTAAGGCGGGGCGGGGCGTGCCGATATTTTCCTTAATAAATTTTTTTTGAAAGGAAAATATGGAAATACCAAAAGATGTCTTAAAGCTTTTAAACGAGCAGTTTTACAACGAGCTCCACGCCGCGCACATATATTTTGGAATGAGCGCGTTTTTCAAACGTTCGCCCTATGTCGGCTTTGCCAAGTGGATGGAATTGCAGGCAAAAGAGGAAATCGAACACGCGATGAAAATCTACAACTTTTTGTGCGAGCGCGACGCCCCGTTTGCAACTTCGGAAATCGCCAAGCCCAAAAAGGACGTTTACGACAGCCCGCTTGACGCGTTCAAGACCGCCTACGAGCACGAAAAGCTTGTAACAAGCCAAATCACGCGGATTTTCGAGCTTGCAAACGAGCGCAAAGACTACGCGACAGCCGACCTTATGAACTGGTTTATAAACGAGCAGGTCGAAGAGGAGCACAACACCTTGCAGTTTGTAAAGGCTCTCGAATTTGCAGGAGGCGACAAAAATCTCTTGATAGGCGTCGACCAGTGGGCGGGCAAGCGAGCCGAATAGCAGAAAAAAATTTGTCATAGCGCAAGCCCGCAAGTTTTCCTTGCGGGTTTTTTATTTGACACGCAGCGGGGTGCGGCGCAAAATTTTTCCCATGAAAAAGGCGATATTTATATTATTTGCGCTGTTTACCTTCGTTTTTGCGCAAGAGGCGGATGTCGGAAATTTCGGGGTGCGCGACAGCATCCAGTCGTCCCTGATTAGAATTGGAGACTGCGATTTCGAAAAAACTTTCGACCCTTTCGCTACCGCCAAAGATTTGGCACCAAATCTTGTGTCCGCGAAAGCTTGCGACAACGCTTTTGCATTCGACTTGTTTTCGCGCGTGTATAAAGAAAGCGGCAAAAATTTTGTGTTTTACCCAAGCGGGGTTAGGGAGGTCTTAAAAGTCGCGCTGCTTTCTTCGGGCGGGGAGTCTCAGGCGGAGCTTGAAAAAATTTTGGGCGTAAAAAAATCGGAGCTTGAAGAAGAGCTCAATAGCCGCGGGGCCTCTTTGCAAAACCCCGAAGAGGGCTGCATCATGTCGGAGGCGAACCTGTTTTTGGTCTCGAATAAATTCAAGCAGAATAAAAATTTTGCGCAGAAACTTAAAAAATATTTCGGCGCGGACGTTTTGGCGCGGAATTTTTCCGACGCGCAAGGCACGGCGAATTTTGTCAACAAATGGGTTGAAAAGAGCACGAGAGCCATGATAGCCGACGCAGTCGAGCCCTCGGACTTTTCGCCGCTTACCTCGGTTGTTGTGGCAAATGCGGTGGCGTTTGTGGCAAAGTGGGAAACAATGTTTGAAAAAGAACTTACCCGCAGCGAAAAATTCAAGACAGCCAAAAGCGGCGAGGTCGATGTTGAGATGATGCATAAAGAAGCTGAGAAGATTTTTTATGCGGAAAGCTCCGACTTCAAGGCAGTAAAAATTCCGTACAAGGGCGGGAAATACTTTTTTGTGTGCGTTTTGCCCCTCGACGAAAATTCCGCCGCGCAGCCTAATCCCGAGCAGTTTTCATATCTGTGGCATTCATTTGATAAATCGGAGGTGCGTTTGTATTTGCCGCGGTTTAAATTCGAAACGGAGCGCGCGGATTTGAAGCAAGCCCTGGAACGCCTCGGCGCAAAGCAAGTTTTCGAGTTTAAATATGAAAATTTTTCCGAATTTTTCGACGTGAAAGTTGAGCAAAAAATCGACAAGTTTTTCCAGAAGGCGTTTATAAGCATTGACGAGGAGGGTACAAAGGTTGCTGCGGTTACGTTTATGGGCATGGCAACGCTGGGGAAACCCGATGGAGACGGTCCCAAAATTTTCCGCGCGGACAGGCCGTTTTCGTTTTTCATAACAAACGCCTCGGGCGGCATAATTTTCATGGGCAGGGTCGAAAATCCCGCAAAAATGGGCTTGTAAGTTAGTTTTTTTATTGTGTCGCGTTGGCAAGGATTGCAAGGGCTGCGATTATCGCCGAGTCGGTGCGCAGCACGCGCCTGCCGAGGGACACGAGCGTAAAGCCGCAATCCCTCAGAACTTCGCGGTCGGCGTTTGAAAAGCCGCGCTCGCCCCCGAAAACCGCCGCGATAGGTTTGTCTTTTGCTTGAATTTGCGAAATGTTTTGCGTGCTCTCGTAGAGGTCGGGCGCGATTTTTATTTCAGCTTCTTGGGTCTGTTTGAGCGCGTTTTGCAGGCTTTCCGCCAAAAGCAAATTCGGGATAAAGCTTGAGCATGCCTGCTCCGCGCCCTTTATGAGGCTCTCCTGCGCCTCGTCAGAGTTGTAGAGGCTTGCCTTAAGGTAGTCGCGCTCGCCTTTTTGCGCGGCGTAGAAAACCAGATTTTTTACGCCGAAGCACGCCGCCTCGAACATTATTCTTTTTGCGATTTGCGGGCGCGTAAAAGCCACGCACAGGGTAATTTCAAGCTGCGGCGGGTTTTCAAGCGGCGTTGTTTGCGGGTCGAATTCGTAACCCTGGGCGGTTTCAAAAATCTTTGTCTTGTACAGATTTTGGTTTGCGACGCCCGCGAATATTTCGTCGCCCGATTTCAATTTGAGCACGCCGCGTATGTGTTTTGCCTTCGGGTGCGAAAACGGCAAAAATTTGCTTTCCTTAAAATCTTTAAAAATTAGGGCGTTCATTAAATAAAATATATTGAAATCGAAAAAAAAATATGCAATTCTTTTAACTATGGAAAATACAAATTTCACCCCCGAAGACGAAGCAAATTTGAGGGACTCCCTCAAACGCTGCTCCCCTGAAACCATCGAGGCCGCCGTAGAATTTCGCAAAACGGGCGACGCGTCGAAAATAAGCGCCGTCGTTTTGGGCATCATTGCAAGGTTTGCCGAGCCCGAAAAGCGCGCGCTGCTCGACAACCCCAGCGACGACATGGTGTTGGCTCAGGACTTGAATTTGGACTCTCTTACCATGGTGGAAATCGTCCTCGCTGTCGAAGACGCCACCGGCATTTCGATTTCAAACGAAGACGTGCAGGCTTTGCGCACTTTGGGCGACGTAAAAAATTACATCGCAAAAAAATCGGCGGAAGCCCAGGCATAGCGGCTTTGCGCGTTTTGCGCGGGGCTGTTTTTATTTGATGGGGGCGTCCCGAAGGGAAGCCGAAGCATGCGGGCTGAAAATCTCGAAGAGGGGTTTTGTTCGGCGGCGCGGGCGGCGGAATCTTCTTGCGGGTGCGCCTCTTTCGGCGTTATTTTACCGGATTATTTTTTATGCAGCAGACACAGCAGAATGTCGAATATTCCGTGGTCGCGGAGGGGCTTTGCAAAAGCTACGGCGCGATTAAGGCAATCGACAATGTTTCATTTAAAATCGCAAAGGGCGAAATTTTGGGCTTTCTCGGGCCCAACGGCGCGGGCAAGAGCACGACAATGCGCATACTTTCGGGGCTGATGCCTGCCACGAGCGGCAGGGCGTACGTCTGCGGCGTAAGCGTTGCCAACAATCCGAAGCTTGCGCAAAGCCACATCGGCTACATGCCCGAAAACAATCCGCTGCCCGAGGACGTCAGGGTCTCGGAATATCTGAAATTCCGCGCGGCAATCAAGGGCTTGAAGGGGCGCGAAATCCGCGAGGCTGTGGACGAAGTCATGGAAGTCTGCCAGCTGCAGCGCAAGGCGTCGCGCAAAATCATTGGGAATTTGTCGAAGGGCTTCAAGCAGAGGGTCGGCATTGCCGACGCGCTCTTGGGCAAGCCCGAAGTCGTGATAATGGACGAGCCCACAATAGGGCTTGACCCGCACCAGATTATCGCAATCCGCGAGCTAATCGACTCCTTGCGCGGAAAAATGTCGGTTGTGATAAGCAGCCACATTCTGCCGGAAATCGAGCTTGTCTGCGACAGGGTTATGATTATCAACCACGGCATGGTTGTGGCAAGCGGCGCGCCCGAAAATCTGCGCAGCGAATTTTTGCCGGTGGACACTTATAAAATCGCGGTTTCCGCCGAATTGGAGCAAGTAAAGTCTGTGCTTGCGGCGGCGGGCTTGGATTTCGAAGTCGAGCAAACTTCGAAGAAGGACGCGGAGGGCTTTGCCTTGTACGCGCTTAAAACAAGCAGGCGCGGCTCTTTCGGCGACGCGCTGATTGCGGAGTTTGCAAAGCACCCGAATTTCAGGCTGCGCGAAGTCTATTTGTCGCGCCCGACTTTGGAGGACATATTCATGGCGGCGACGCGGCGCAGCTGGGAGGAGAAGCGCGAAAGCATTTTCGGCGCGAAAAGGCAGGAGGCTAAAAAGTGAGAAAATTTTGGGCATTGTTGAAGTATCAAGTCAAGGCGATGTTCATATCGCCCTCGACGTACGCGGCGGCGTTTTTGTTTGTCAGCCTCATGGGCGGGATTTACATTTTGAGCCTTTGGGACGTCAGCGCGGCGGAGGGCGGCAAGTCGCCGATAGAGCTGTTTTTGTCGCTGTTTTGGCTGCCGGTTTTGTTCATGGTTCCTATGCTTACCATGCGCAGCCTGGCGGAGGAGCGCAGGATGGGCACATTGCAGGCGATGATGACTGCGCCCGTTTCCGCGTTTGAAATAGTGCTTTCAAAATTTTTGGCGTGCTACATTTTGTACGCTCTCTGCTGGGCGCTCACCTTGTTCTTCCCGATAATCACCGCGCTTTCGCTGCCGCAGGCGGCGGCGGACGACAGGATTTTTTCCGTCTCGAAAATCGCGACGGGATATTCGTTTATTTTTGTAAGCGGCGCCGCGTACGTCGCGATAGGCGTTTTTGCAAGCTCGCTTACGCGCAGCACGCTCGTTGCGGGCATGCTTAGCTTTTGCATACTTTTTATCGCCATTGTCGGCAGCGCGCTTGCGGCAAACTTTACCCCAGCGGACGCCGCTTGGAGCGCGTGGGCGGAGACTTTTGCCGACTACGCGCAGTCGTTCAAGCATCTTGAGGACTTTTCGAATTCGCTTTTGGACACGCGCCCGTTCTTCTTATACCTGAGCGCGGCGGCGGCGTTTGTGGGCGCGACGGCGTTGATAACCGAATACAGGACATCTTAGCATATGCGCAGGTTGAAAAAATTTGAAAATTTCAGGTTCGTTGGCAAGATAAGGGCGCTTAACCTCATCTTGCAGATTGTCCTTGCCGCGACGCTTTTTGTGGGGCTTAACGTAATCGCGAGCAGGCATTACTTGAAGTACGACTTTTCCAAGAACAGGGCAAACTCGCTTTCGCCCGAGAGCGTGGCGTACATAAAAAGCCTTACAAAGCCCGTCGAAATATTTTTGACGATGAGGGTCGACTTGAATTCCGACCAGGCCTCCGTCGCGGAGTCGAAGGCGATTTTCAAGGAAATCGCAAGGATGCTCGAGCTCTACTCGTACGAATCGCATTCTGGCGGCGAGCGCAAAATAAAGTTTTCCATAGTCGACCCGATTGTAAACCGCAAGAAGGGCGACGAGCTTGCGCTGCGCTTCGGCAGGGACATAGAAAACTGCATAATAGTTTCCTGCGGCGACAAAAACAAAAAGCTTGTGCTTTCCGACCTGTACGACATCGAGGACGGCAGGCGCAAGAACTTCAAGGGCGAGCAGGCTGTAAGCTCCGCGATTTTGGCGGTGTCCTCCGACAAGGCGAACAAGATTTATTTTGTGGTCGGGCACGGAGAGCTAAGCTATAAGAGCGTCAAGGCGAACACCGGCCTCAGCGAATTTGCAAGCGCGCTTTCGCGCTCTGGCTACAAGCTTGGCGAGCTGAATTTAAGCGCGTCGGAAAAGATGCCAAGCGACGCCGACATGCTCATAATCGCGGCTCCGCAGACTTCGTTTTTGCCGCGCGAATTGGACATGGTCCGCAAGTATCTTTTAAGCGGCAACGGCAGGGTTGTGATGTTCTTGGGGCTCGGCTCAATCTTGGGGCTCGACGACATTTTGTTCGAGTGGGGCCTGCGCTCCGACGACATGCTGGTTGTCGACTCCGCCGAATTCGAGTCGTCCACGGGCGAAATAATCGCGAGGGTTTTCCCGTCGAACCCGCACCCCGCGGTGAAGTATTTAATCGACTTGGGGCTGCCCGTTCAGTTCGGCTCGGCGCGGCCTGTAAGGGAGGACTTGGGCGCCGCCATAGACGGCAATTTGAGCCTCTTCCCGCTGATTGCCTCGAGCCACACAAGCTGGGCTGAAAAAGACTACGCAAAAAATCCGAAATTCGAATACAACGACGAAAAGGATTTGCGCGGGCCCGTTCCGCTTGCGATGATTGCCACGCGCAAGGGCGGCTCGGAGCTCGGGCTCGACATCCGCGGCGGCAGGCTCGCGGTTTTCGGCGACGAAAATTTCATAACAAACGCGCGCTTCAACGCGCTGGGCAACTCGAAGCTCGCCATGAACACAATCAACTGGCTCTTCGACGAAAACCATTCTTTAAATGTCGCCCCGCGCAAAGTGGAGCGGTATTCGCTAACGATAAGCCGCGCGGAGCTGAAAAGCCTCGGGCTTAAATTTCTCATTTTGCCCGCCGCCATTTTGCTTGCGGGGCTTTTAACATATCTTTTCAGGAGGCAGTAATTATGCGCTTTAAACTGACAGCAGCCCTTCTTTTTGCAAACATTGCAATGTTTCTTTTCATATGGTATCTGGAATACACTCCGGCTTTGCAGTCGCAGTCGGCGGGGGGCATGGCGGATTTCACCGTGCTTGAAATTTCCGGAAAAACCATAGACAAGCCGCGGATTTTGAAGTTCGAAAACAACCGCTGGCGCATCGTCTCGCCAATCGACTGGCCTGCGAATTTCTACGCCCTAAACAGAATCCGCAACCAGCTCGAATTTCTCGAAAAAGAGACGTGCTTCGACATATCCGAAATCGAAAAGCACGGCCAGAGCATTGCCGACTACGGCCTCGACGACCCCATTTTCACCTTCAAATACGGCGACGGCAAAAATATGCGCGAGCTCAAAATCGGCAAAAACACGCCCGTCGGCGACAAGGTTTACATGCAGGACGTTTCTAACAACCGCATAGTCGTCGCCGAAAAAACCCTCGCCGAAAACTTGTCGAACGACATCGACATGCTCAGGGGGCAAAATATTTTTGAAATTCCGCGCTTTGAAATTTCGTCGGTTTCGGTGCGCCTGCCCGCGGGCGACTCCAAAACCCCGCTGCGCTCCGACCTGCGCAGGATAGGGCTTGTCAAGGACGGGCAGGACTGGAATTTCGAAACGCCCATCGTTGCCCACGCCGACGCGGGGGAAGTCAACGCGTTTTTGGACATGCTCGAAAATGTAAGCGTGCGCTCGTTCGCGCCCCAAAACGCGGTGAACACAGGCTTGGACGTTACAAGCCTGCCCGCCTCCGTTACAATCCAGGGCACGAACCGCAAGCAGACTTTGCTTTTGGGCAGCACCCTCCAAAACGGAACTCTGCGCTACGCCCGCTTGGAGGAAACGCCGACTGTGTTTATGGTCGACGCCGCCTTCTTCAAAAATTTGGGCGAAATCCAGACCGCGCTGCGCGACAAGGCCTTCTTGAAATTCGACGAGCTCGCCCTTGACGAAATCGACATCGCATCCCCGTCGTCGTCGGTAAAGCTCAAAAAAATAAAGCCCGGCGAATGGGACGCGATAGGCAAGGGCGCGGGCGGAAACCTGGAAACAGTGCCGGCGGATTTTGCCGCGGTAAATTCGATAATTTCAAAGCTTAAGGCAATCCGCGCCGCCGAGTTCGTAACCGACGCCCCGGGCGACGACGCCAAGCGCTTCGGCTTCGATGCTCCGAGCCTGAAAATATCCCTGAAGCTCGCAAGCGGGGCCGCGCAGACTTTGGTTGTAGGCGGCGAATTTTCCGCGCAAAACGCGAGGCTTTTGTACGCCGCCATTTCGGGCGAGAACGCAGTTTACGGAATTTCGCCCAATTTGGCGCGCGGCATCCCCTCCGACATTTTAAGCTGCAAGACGAAGGTCTTGGGCGCGCTCCCCGAAAAGGCTGAAATACGCGGCTTTTGCCTTTCGGAAATCGGCGGCAGAAATCTGCTCGAGCTTTCCTGCCCCGACAACGACTGGAAGAAGGCTCTGGCCTCTGTCCAGGATTTCAAAAGGGCTTCAGCTTCCGCGATTTTGGCGGGCGTCAAAAAGTTTTCAGTCTTAAAATATGTCGATTCGGCGTTTTCCGAAAAAGGCGTTGATGTCGGCGGCAAGCATTTTGATTGGAAGTACAAGCTCTCCGCGGAAATTGTCATGCCCGGCACGGGCGGCAACAAGACGCAGACGCGCGCATGGCTTTTGAGCGGGCGCGAAGGAGGCAGGGTGCAGTACGGCGCAAGCCCCGAAGGCGGCGAGGTCTTCCAAATCCCGCAGCCGCTCATCGACGCAATTTCGGCGTTCACAATAGAGAGCGCGCCGCCCGAGGCCCTCAACATCCCGGCTCCCGCGCCTCTTGGCGAAAACGGCAAAAAGTAAAAATCCAAGGCGAAATTTTCGCGCGTAATTTAAGTGGCAGGCTTTGCGAAATTTTTATTTAAGGGCATTTTGCTCCCGGTTTTAAAATGGGCGCACAGGCTTTTAAATCTGTTTTTGCTGCTTGTCTTTTTGCTCCTCGCTTTGACTGCCGCCTCGTTTTTTGCGGATATTTCAATATCCGTGCCGCTTTATTTGAAGGGCAAAATCGAGGGCGCGGCGTCTGTCGACGGCTTTGAAATAGAGGCGAAAAACATGCGCCTTCGCCTGAACGGCGGGCTGGATTTCGACGGGCTTAAAATTTCTTTTAAAGACTCCAAGGCGCCGCTTTTTACCGCCGACAAGCTCGGCGTCGACTTCAAAATATTTACGATGGCTGCGGGCAAATTCGAGCTGCGCAACCTGCGCCTTAGAAACGCCGCTGTTTATTCGGGCTTCGGCGCGAATTCGCAGTCGGCTGTTCTGGAAAAAATCATTTTGGACATTTCGAAGTCGGGCGCGTATTACAAAATCGCCTGCCCGAGCGTGAATTTTGAAAATTTGAGCGCGGACATTCGGGGCAGGGTGCACGAAAAATTCCTGCTCAAAAATATTGGCGGCGGCGGCTCCGAAAAAAATCCGTACAAGGCTTGGGACGATTTTTGCGCCTCCGCGCACTCTTTGAAGGGCTGGATTGGCAAGTTTGACCGCCCGTTTGTAAGCGCGGATTTTGAAATCGGCGCGGGCGGGAATTTGAGCGCGAAGCTCGCCGCGCGCTCGGGCGCGGCAGCCCTGTCTCTTTCAGGCAAGGAAATAAAAATATCCGCCCTGAAAACCGAGTGCCTTTTGGAAAAAAATTCGGATTTATTCAACGCGAAATTCGGCTTTAAAGCCTTAAATCCCGCCTGCGGAGAGGAAATTTCCGCAAAAGATTTGTGCGTTTGGGGCGGGGCTAACCTCGCTGGCGAGGGCTCTTGCGGGCTGGCTTTGTCGGTGCTGGATTTGAATTTTTACAACGCAAAAATAGAATATGCGCAGGCGGAAAAAGAGGCTGTTTGTTTTTCGGAATTTAACGATGCGCAGTCTTTAAATTTGGACGGGCTGCGCGCGTTTTTTAAAATCGGCGGCGGCAATTTTTCCGCGCAATTCGGCGGAAATCCGCGCGATTTCAATGTCGATTTCGGCGGGAATTTGCTGCCCGAAGAGCTTATGAAGTGCTCGCTAATCCCGCCTGCAGAGGAGCTGAAATTGTTCAAGTTTTCAAGGCGCGGAGCGTTTTTGTTCGGCAGGGCTGGCGTAAAAATTCCCCCTGAAAATCCGCCCGAAATATGCGTTTCGGCGTTTTTGGACATCCCCTGCGCTACGCTTTTCGGAGTGGAAGTCCAGAGCCTTTCGGGCGGCTTGACATACGACCATGCAAGCGGCGAATTCTGGGCAAACGACGCCTTCGCGGTCTCGGACGAGGGCTGGAGCTTGTCGGCTCAAATCTACCAGAATTTGAAAAATTACGACTACAAATTTTTCTTCACGGGCTCTCTGCGCCCCGCCGCCATAGACCACCTTATGGAAAAGTGGTGGGTTGAAATTTTCGGCGAGTTTAAGTTCGACAAGTCTTTCCCGCACACCGACATCGCCGTCCACGGCACTTGGGGCAAGCCCGAAATTATGTACGTTTACGGCGACGTCTGGCTTGAAAACGCGTACCGCGGCGGGGTGAAATTCGACAAGGCAAGCCTCTCTGTATGGGTAAACCCGAGCCGCATTTGCATTTATAATTTGAACGTCGAAAACCAG
>JAFXRX010000326.1 GCA_017526045.1 Opitutales bacterium | reverse complement strand
TCACAAGTTCGAGTCTTGTACCGCCCACCATTTTAAACGCGAATTGCATTTGCAGTTCGCGTTTTTTTGGTGCCCGCGGGACAAGACGAGAACTTGTGAAACAAGTTCGACGCCGAGGGGGCGCGGGGGCGGAGCAGCGGGCGCAGGCGGGGGGAATTTAAACTAAATGCAAGCTTCATAAAGGGGATGAGCCCAATGGATTGAAGCTCGGCGGCGGCAGCCGAAATTTTTTTAATTGAGGGCGACGTATTTTGTCGCGGCGGTTTGCAATAATTCTTCCGTTAAATCCGCGGGGCAAAAAAATTTTTCAAGCCGCGGAGAGATTTTTCCCAAAAGATTAACGAAAGAATAATTATGGCATGCGTAGAATTTTCAGTAAAAAACGTCGTCTCCTCCGCGCTGGTCAACCTCTTCGACCGCTATGCGGGCAGCGAAAAATTCGCGAACGCCCTTTTCGAACAGGCGAAATTCGGCGAGCTTAAAAAAGCCGCAGACGAGGAAATATCAAAAATCGCAAGCTGCGAAAAAGCCGCCGAGGCTCTATCGCGCATCAGGGACGCCGACGACACCGACGACGTTTGCCGCGCAATCGCCCGCAGCGAATTCCCGCACAGCACAAAAATCCTAAAAAATATATGCGCCAGGATAATTTCGAGCTTCAACCCAAAAGACCTCGCCTTCTCCGACGGGGCGTCGTGCGCCGAGCTCGAAAAAATCGCGGAGTTCTTCGATCTCGGCGAGGCGGAAAAGCGCGTAATCGCCTTCCTTTACTCGTGGGACGAAACTTGCGAATTCTCTTCCCTCTGCTGCGAAGTCTGCGGGAACGCGTCGCAGTCAAAAATCTTCGAATTCATCGCAGCCGCCATAAAGTCGGACAAAGCCAAGGTCGAAAAAGCGTTCAAAAATCTGCGCGAAAAAAAGGTAACAGAAAGGGGGCGCAGGGATTTGCCTAAGCTCGCCGACGAGATAAGCGAATTCATCAAGGATTTCGACGGCACAAGCGTCGCGGAAAAATTCAGCCAGAGGCTAAAATACGAAAGCTCGTTCGCCCTTTCCACCTTCCCCGTCCCCGCGGGAGACGTCTCGCTGATTATGAAAATGATGGCGTCCAAAAAGCCGCGGCACATTCTTTTTTACGGCGAGCCGGGCTGCGGCAAAACCGAGTTTGCAAAGGCTCTCGCCCGCGAACTCGGCAAGGACATCTACGTTCCGCTGCGCAACAACACAAACGCGTCGCTTTCCGCGACGAACATAAAGGCAGCCATTTACGCGGCAAGCCGCAGCGGCTCGATTGCCGTGATTGACGAGGCTGACGACTTCCTCGAAACCGAATCGATTTCTATCTTCTCGCGCAGCGGCAACGAGCGCAAGGGCGCGGTGAACATTCTTATGGACGCCGCCGAGGGCTGCTCGCTCTGGATTACAAACAGCATTGCGGGCATCGCCGAATCGACGCGCAGGCGCTTCGCCTACTCTTTGCGCTTCGACGGGATTTCCGACGCGCAAAAGGAGCTTCTCATTAAAAATTCAATCGAAAAAAACAACATAAAAAGCGACGTCGCCCCCCGCATGAAAAAGCTCGCAAAGCAATACGGCCTCTCCGCCGCGGGAATCGCGCTCGTGCTCGACAAGTCCGCGGAAATTTCCGAAAGCGGCGAGGAGCTTTCCTCGAACATCGAAAAAATCGCGAGGGCGCACTACGAGCTTTTGTCGGGCAAAAAATCCGGCGCGAAAAAAACCGAAATCGATTCGCGCTTCGACCCCGAAATTCTCAATATCGACTTCCCGATGAATATGCTGAAGCAGACGCTTGAAAGCTACAAATCCGCCGTTTCAGGCGGCGCGAAAATCCCGATGAGCTTTTTGTTTTCGGGTGCTCCGGGCGCGGGCAAAACGCAGCTTGGCAGGTTTGTCGCCGAAAGCCTGGGCATGGAGCTTTCCGTAAAAAGGATGAGCGAAATTTCCAGCTGCTACGTCGGCGCAACCGAAAAGAACATCCAAAAAATGTTCCTCGAAGCCGAGAGGGACAATTTGGCCCTGATGATAGACGAGGCGGACTCGCTCTTCTACGACCGCCGCGACGCGCGCCACAGCTGGGAGATTTCGCAGACCAACGAAATTCTCGCGCAAATGGAAACGTTCGGCGGCGTGCTAATCTGCACCACAAACCTCGCCGACAGCATGGACTCCGCCGCGATGCGCCGCTTCGACTGGAAAATAAAGTTTTCTCCGCCGACGCCCGAGGGCAGGTTCAAGCTCTACTCGAAATATTTTTTGGGCGGCAAAAGCCCGAACAAAAAAATCAAGGACGCCCTGCTCGACCTCGAAGGCCTCTGCCCCGGCGACTTCAAGGCGGCGTGGCAAAAGACGCGCTTTATCAAAAACCGCCCAAGCGGGCTTTTAATCGACGCGCTGAAAACCGAGCTAAGCTACAAAAAGGAAGCCGCGCAGCCTTCGGGGCGCATCGGCTTTTGCTAAAACGCGCGGGCAAAAATTTTCCATGAAAATCATAATACACAGGGGCGGCTCTGAAATCGGAGCCTCGTGCCTCGAAATACAAAGTGGCGGCGGCGCGCGAATTATGGTCGAGGCGGGCTCGGAGCTGGAGGGCGAAAAGGCTCGGCTGCCGCAAAGCGCGGATTTTGCCGACGCGGTTTTTATCAGCCACGCCCACCCCGACCATTTCGGGCTCGCCTGCGGAGTGCGAAAAAATATCCCCATTTACTGCGGGGAAATTACGGCGAAAATCATCAAAACAGCCTCCGCCTTCAACCCGAAATTCGGCGGCGGGCAAATCCCGTTTTCAGTGTTTAAAAGCGGCGAAAAAATCCGCGTAAAAGACATTTTAATAACGCCTTTTGCTACCGACCACAGCGTGCCGGGCTCGTGCGCCTTCGCAATCGAGTCGGGCGGCAAGAAAATTTTGTACACGGGCGATTTCCGCTCGTCGGGACGCAAGAAAAACGCGTTAAAGTTCCTTGTAAAAAACGCAAAAAATCCCGACGCCCTCATTGTCGAGGGGACGCGCATAGAAGGCAATGGCTCCGCAATCGAAACGGAATTCGAAGTCGAAGAAAAAATTGCGGAGGCTCTGAGTGCTTATGAAAATCTGCCCGCGTTTGCGGTTTGCTCGGGCATAAACGTCGACAGAATTGTGAGCATTTTCAAGGCGTGCAAAAGAGCACGCCGCGTTTTTGTTTGCGACATTTACACTGCCCTTGTCCTTTTGCAGATGGGCAGCCTCGGCGCGAGGGTTCCGCAAATGACCTGGCGGGGCGTGCGCGTTTTGTCAAAGGGCGAAATTTTCGCAAGCCAGCGGCGCGCGCTCGAGGCGTCGTTTGAAACTCTCGGCGCAAGCGATTTCAGAAAGAATGTCTATTCGCGCGGGATTTCAATATCGCTTGAAGAGATTGCCGCCTGCCCGAACAAATATTTGATTAAGGCAAACCCAATCGAGGCGATTATGCAAAAATGCGGCATGCCCCAAGCCAATATAATTTATTCGATGTGGGAAGGCTACATGGATGAAAAGTTCGACAAAAAACGCCGCTACGCCGCGCTAAGCAGTCGCAACCCGTTTTGGAAAATCCACGCAAGCGGGCATATTGCGCAGAATGGCTTGTTCGATTTTATAGGCGCTGTTTCGCCCAAAAAGCTGATACCATTCCACACAAACGCCCCCGAAAAATTCAGGGAAAAATATCCCGACGCGATTGTCGGAGAAAAAATTATAAACGTTTAAGAGTTCGGCATGAATTCTTCCCCATCTTCAACAACGACTTTAATATCCAATTCTTTTGCGAGGGTTTTTACTTCACTAATATTTTTGATGTCCTTTGCAGGCGTTGTGCCTTCAAAAAACAAGACGGCTTTTTTTATTTCTTCCGCGTCTGGATATTTTTCTAAATTGTAACGCTTTTTATTTTCATTAAATTCTTTCTTGATTTTCTTCCTGCCCTCTTTGCCAAGCAAGGAATAATATGTGGCTATTTCCAAAATTGCCCTAAGCGCAGTTTCGGTTGAGCGAACGCTCTTTGCTTCGACCATATAAATACACTTCTCTTCCTTGCGATATGTCAGAAGATCAATTTCGCCATATTTTTCTTTTTGTTTATTTTTCAGCGGAACTTGAAAATCAAACGGCTCGCCCAATTCTTTTCTTATCTCGGGCATTTCTAGTTTTTCGCGTTTTAATACCATTTTTTTGCAGGTATCTTTTTCACGCGTGGAATATTTATTATATTTACATTTTGAATGATTCAATAAATATGGTTTATCTTCCCTTTGCCCTAACTTTATCCCCTTAAATTTTTCCAAAATATTGTTTTTAAGCATGTATTCAGCGTAATGTTCCTGCAAATTCTGGGTTTTATAATTGATGAAATCTTTCTTATAGAGCGTCCAAAATTCTTCCTTGTTTTTAAAAAAATCCTCTATCTTCTTTTTATATTCTTCGTTTTTCATTTTTATTCCTTTTTGTTTAAAAATTTTGCCGGGCGGGGGCGGCGACTGTGAAAGGAGCAAAAAACTTTGCGCGAAGTCAAGGGCAAATTAAAAAACTTTATATAAAATCCCGCTTAAGCGCGCGCAAAAATAAATTTACGCGCCAGGGCTTGGCAAAATTCGGCTTGATATTTTTTTAAATCCGCAAAAAATTTTTGCCATGAAAAAGCTGCACTTCTTTTTGCAGATTGCCTGCGCGTTTTTGGCTGCGGGCAATGCGCGCGCCATAATAACTTACGGGGAAAGCAACGACGATGCCAAAATCCTCTATGACGGCTCCGCGACTGCCGCGGAGCTAAGCGTGGTTTCTTGCAACAGCGCCTCGGCTGTGTATCTTGGCGGCGGCTGGTTTATAACCGCAAACCATGTCGGAGCCGCCGAAAACATGAACATTTATCAAAACGGCGCGTCCGCAAAAATTTCAGCCGTAAACAATTCGCTTTACGAAAACTACGGCGCGGACTTGACCCTCTTTTACTGCGCGGACGTCTCCAATCTTGAATATCTTGCGGCGGCAAATCTTTCGGCGGACATTTACTCTTCGATTTCATCGGCAAAGTTCGGCTACAAAACTACGTATCCCGGCGGCGTAAAAACCTATACTCCCACTTGCACAAAAGGCACCTACTTGACGCTCGTCGGGGCGGGCTATGGCAGAAGCCCCGCAAGCAGGCTCGACGACGCCCATGTTGCAGGCGACGGCGCGGTCGGAACAATGCGCTCGGGCGAGGCGTCTGTATTCGCCCACACTGCCGACGAAAACGGCGTCGGGCAAATTATCACAATTCCAGAATACGCAGTGGAGGGCTCGGCGCAGGCGTTAATCGGCGACTCGGGCGGCGGGCTTTTTTACGAAGACGCACAAGGCACGTTTTATTTGGCGGGAATTATGGCGGGCGTCGCGCCCTCGGCTTACGGCGTCGATTTCAATTCGTACGAAAACATCGCCCTGAACTTTTCGCCAAGCGGAACTCCGACCGGAATAGACTATTCGGGCGTTCTTGCAAAATCCTACACGCTCTCGGTAAATTTGAGCGACTACATCCCCGACATCCAAGCGATTATTTCCGTCCCGGAGCCTTCAAATATCGCGCTTTTGCTTGGCATTTTCGCGGCGGCTTTTTTAATTCTTCGCAGGAAAAACTAAGCGATGGGCTTATAGATTGCGCGGCTGTGGAACACGCAAAAAATCGTGTCTTTTGCCTCGTTGTAGACGCGCGTTTCGTAGTAGCCGCTCTTTTTTGCGCCGCAAAGGAGGCTGCACTGCGCTATGAGCTTGCTGCGCGGCGGCACGGGGTTTACAAACTCGATTGCCCCGCTTGAGCTTATCGCCATGCGCTCGGGGGTGTTCGCCGCAAGCGCCAAAGTGTAGTCGCACAGCGAAAACAAAAATCCGCCGTGGGCGAGGTCGATGCCGTTTAAAAAATCGTCCTCTACAAACGCCTCGACTTCGGCGAAATCTTGGCGCTGCTCGCGCTTTATGAATTTCAGCGTGCGCGCGAGCCTGTCGTTGTCGGTGTTTATTTTAGGCATATAGTTTCAGCCCAGAATTTTTTCCGCAAGGGCGATGTCCTTAAAAGACATAATCATGAGCGGGTTTTGCCCCGAGGGCTTTGTCATGGCGTACATGTATTCGAGGTTGACGCCCGCGTTTTTTGTCTTTTCAAGCAGCTTGTAAAGCGCGCCGGGCTCGTCGGCGACTTCGACTGCCAAAACTTCGACTTCCTTGCACGAAAAGCCCGCCGCCTGCAACGCCTCGCGCGCTTGGGACGGCTTGTCGACAATCATTCGCACAATGCCGTAGTCTCCGCTTTCGAGGATTGTTATGGTGTTGATGTTCACGGCGGCGTCGGCGAGCGTCTTGCATACGCTTTCGAGCCTGCCCAGCGAATTCGATAAAAATACGGATATTTGCGTTATTCTCATTTTGCCTCCTTTGGCCTGTTGTCGTACACTCTCTTGATTTTGCCTTCCGAACGCGGAATGGCGTTCGCCTCTACTATCGAAACTTCCACGCGGATGTTAATGATGTTCATAATCGAAGCCTGGATTTTTTTGCGGATTGCCTCGATTTGCGCGATGCTGTCGCCGTAGTATTTATCCTGAATTTCGACTTCGACCGTAAGGGATTCCATGTCGTTTTTCATTTCCCTTATGATGCGGAAATTCGGAGTTGCCTCCTCGACGCGGCCGATGCCGATTTCAATCTGCGAGGGGAACACGTTGACGCCGCGGATGATGAGCATGTCGTCGCTGCGCTTGGAAATTCTCGAGATGCGGCGCATTGTCCTGCCGCATGGGCAGGGCTCGGAAACTATGGAGGTGATGTCGTGCGTGCGGTAGCGCAAAATGGGCATTGCCCTCTTCGTCAGGGTCGACAAGACAAGCTCGCCCTCCTGCCCGTCGGGCAGAACTTCGCCCGTTTCGGGGTCGACGATTTCCGGATAAAAATTGTCCTCCAAAATGTGGATGCCGCCGCCCGCCTCGCACTCGCCGCCGACGCCCGGGCCGACGATTTCCGAAAGCCCGTAAATATCGCAGAACTTTACGTTCGTGTTTTCGGCGATGAACTTTCGCATGCCCTCCGACGAGGGCTCTCCGCCGAATACGCCTATTCTAAGGGGCAGCTTTTTGAAGTCGATGCCGCGCTTTTTGCCCTCTTCTATCAGGTGCATAAAGTAGCTCGGCGTTGACGCAAAAACAGTCGTGCCCAAGTCCTTCATGAGCATGAGCTGCCGCTCGGTGTTGCCGCCCGAAGCGGGGATTACAGTGCAGCCAAGCGCCTGCGCGCCCGAGTGCAGCCCCAAGCCGCCCGTGAAAAGCCCGTAGCCGTAGCAGTTTTGGACGACGTCGGAGCTTTGAACGCCGTACATTTTAAGGCAGCGGATTATGGAAGAGTCCCAAATTTTCAAGTCCTCGTCGGTGTAGGCGACGACTATCGGCTTGCCCGTCGTGCCGCTGGAAGCGTGCAGGCGCACAATCTCCTTTTTTTCGACAGCGAAAAGCCCGTCGGGGTAGGTGTCGCGCAAGTCGGTCTTTTGCATGAACGGAAGCTTTGAGATGTCGTCAATCGACTTTATGTCTTGGGGCTTTACGCCAAGCCCGTCCATGCGCGCCCTGTAAAGGGGGACTTTCGCGTAGGAGAGCGCGACAATTTCGCGCAGCCTCTGGCTTTGCAGCGTGCGCATTTTTTCGCGCGGCAAAAAGTCGAGCGCGGAAAACGGGTGGAATTGGCCGTGAATATCGTTCCAGATTTGTTTCATAAATTTTTAGGAATTTCTGCCGAGCTTGAACGCCGCCTCGTTCGACGCGGCAAGCTTTGCGGGGAAAAATTTTGCGATGACTTCAAGCCACCTCTCTTCGGGGATGTCGAGATGTTTGCTGAACGCGCCCAAAATCGCGATGTTCAAAGCCTTCGCAGTCGGCAATTTCGAGACGTCGATGTCGGCAGGCGAAATCACAACGCCGCCCTGCCTCAGCGTGTCCTTGAAAACGTCCGACCACTCGGGCTCGAGCGAGAGCAAAAAGTCGGTCTCGTTTTCGGGGATAATGGGGCTGATTACTTTTTTGCCGAAGCGCACGTCGCTTGAAACCGAGCCGCCGCGCTGCGCCATGCCGTGGACTTCCGCCTTCTTGACGTCGCAGCCCTCCTCGAACAAGAGCTCGCCCAAAATCAGAGCCGCCTTCAACACGCCCATGCCGCCCAAACCCGCGACTTTCACATTCGTAATTTTGTCTGAAATTTTCATTGCTTGGCCTTTCTTTTGATTTCCGCCGCGGCAGCCAAAATACATGGCTGGCGCAGAATGATAACGGAGATTTCCGGGGCTTTCAGCCTTTCAATCAAATGCTCCTTGAACTGAGCCTGCTCGCGGACGGGGTTGAATATGGCAACGCTCTTCGCGCCCATCGCCCGCGCGACTTCCTCGATTGAAATTTTGCTCGTTTCCGAGCGGTCGAGGCGCTTGCCCGTTGCGGGATTTTCCTGGTGGCCCGTCATCGCGGTTGTGGAATTGTCCACAATTATTATGACGTGCCCCGTTGAAGGCGGATTGTAAATAGCCTGCACAAGACCCGTAAGGCCGCTGTGCATGAAAGTGCTGTCGCCTATTACGCTTACGACTTTGCGCGCCTTCTCTTCGGGCAAAACTTTTCTCATGCCAACGCCCATGCCGATTGATGCGCCCATGCAAATTTGCATGTCCATTCCGCTTAAAGGCTTCATCGCCGCAAGCGTGTAGCAGCCGATGTCGCCTGCAACAATCAAGCCGAGCTCGACGAGCGGCTGGAACGAAAATATGTGCGGGCAGCCCTTGCAAAGAGCGGGCGGCTTAGCCTTGCGGACGGGCATTTCAAAAGAAGTGTCGTTTGCAATCTGCGCGCGAACCCTGTCGACGTTGAGCTCGCCAAACCTCCACGCCTGCGCGCGCTCCTCGACATTCGCCCCGTTTGCGCGCAGAAGCTCGCTCATGTAGGGATCGCCCTCCTCGACAACAATGCAGCGTTTAAAATTCTTTGAAAATTCGACGATTTTTTCAATCGGCAGCGGCGACATGCCGACCTTGAAAATGGAAGCGTCGGGAGCAGCCTCGCGCGCGTACTGATAGGCGACGCCGCTTGCGACAATGCCCAGATCGCTGCCGCGCATTTCGATTTTGTTCGGGCCCTCGGCGTTGTTCCACGCCTGCATTTCGGCAAGCTTCTTGCGCAAAACTTTGTGCGCGGGCTTGGCGTGCGCGGGCACCATGACGTGCGTCGGGATGTCCTTGCGGTAGTCGGCTGCGGCAAGCGGGGCGATTTCGCCTGAATATTCGACAATCGAAGTGGTGTGCGCAACGCGGGTCGTCGTGCGGATAATCACAATGGTTTTAAACTTGCGCGAAATTTTGAACGCAAGCTTTGTGAAGTCGTAGGCCTCCTGCGAGTCGGCGGGCTCCAAGACGGGCAAGCCGCCGCAGCGTGCGATTGAGCGCGTGTCCTGCTCGTTCTGGCTCGAAGCCATGCCGGGGTCGTCGGCGACGACGGCGACCATGCCGCCCTGAATGCCGCTGTACGCCGCAGTGAAAAACAAATCCTGCGCGACGTTGAAGCCGACATGCTTCATCGTTATTAAAGAGTCGCTTTCGGCAAACGCGACGCCGAGGGCGACTTCCGCCGCGACTTTTTCATTTGGAGCCCACTCCGCGCTGCCGCCGAGCTCCGAAAAATTTTCCAAAATTTCAGTCGAGGGCGTGCCGGGATAGCCGACGCCGAGAGCCACGCCGCAGTGGCGCGCCGCGAGGGCTATCGCCTCGTTGCCGCTCAACATTTTTCGATTGACATCGTTTTTTTGCATAAGAGGAAGCTAAAATATCGGAAAAAATAATCAATAAAATTTTGAAACAAATTCGCGGTTTAAAATTTTCCGCTTGCCGCAAAAATTTAAAGTTCGGAGGTCAAACTTTAAAAAAATCGAAAAATTTTTTAAATTTTTTGCAGGATTTTTAAAAAATCGGCGGCGGATTTTTTGCACCGTCTGCGAATTCGTTTTTAGAAAACCCGAAACAGGAAGGATTTTTTATGGCAGTTGTATTTATTGTCCCGTTTTTGATGATTGTGATTTGCTTTTGCCTTTTTTCGCTCGGAGGGGAATAGACGGGCGCGCTGCGCAAGCGGCAAAAAATTACGATTTTTTACTATTTTTTTGGGGGCGTGGCGCGATTTTTGTAGTGGACGCTCGAGCGAATGTCTTTGCGCTCTGAAAAATTTTTGAGGGAGTTGAATTGGGGATTGAAGAACTCGAAAAGCTCGATTTTGTATGCGGCGCAAATTCTCTCGATTGTGTCGATTCTGACAAGTTTTTTGCGGCCCGATTCGATGTGCTGATAGAATTTATAGCTCATGTTGGCATACTCGGCGAACTCCTCCTGGGTAATGCCCGCGATTTTTCGCAACTGTTTAAGCCTTAGAGCTATATTAAAATTTTCCATGCCACCGATTGTAGGGTGTTTTGTTAGAACTTAGCACCTCTTTATCGGTAGTGTAATTTCCTTGACAACTCCCCCCTTCCCCAAAATACTCAAATAAAAAATTTTTCACGCGGGAGATATTCCCCTGTTTATGCGAATAGATTTTTTACAAATAGCAAAGAACCCAAACAAGAAAAAATTATGAAAGCATTAAAATCAGCCATCAGATTCCTGCTTGCATTGTCAGTATTATTTTTATGCTCCTGCGGCAAAGAACAAAAATCCATTCGGGAATATATCGAGAAAAACCGGCAGGAAATCTATACGCTTGTCCATAAAGACGAAGGCACTGTAACGGCGCTTAAAAATATGGAAACAAAAAAGGAGGCGGACGGATTTTATTACGCCTGCTACACAATGTATTGGAAAACCCAGAATAATCAAAACGGCAGCTCAACAATCTTTCAAGAATTTCATATACAGCAAAACAATGAAATTGTACTCGCAAAAACGATTGTAACCGACTCAAACGGAGACGTGAAAAAGGAATTTAAGCCCAATACGTTGTATAAAAAATTTATAAAGGCCATCTTCGGCTAAAAGAAACGTTTAACCTAAAAAAGTATGAAAGTAAAACCCGACGAAGCTTTTATGAATTTTTCCGGACTTCCGGACAAAGTTTTTTATAAACTCATATTCATTGTAAAGAGGATTGCAGCGGAAGAATTGAATATTCCCGAATCGAAAATTTATCCTTTGTTTGAATTAACACTTTCAGATAGAAAAATAATCATAGACCGAATCCGCAAAGTGCTAAACATTTCATATTCAGGCGAAATTGAAACTCTTACAAACGTCGCAAAAATTGCAAACCGTTTAGGCAAAAATGCGGATGCAAATGAATTACCTGCGCGTTTAGATACAATACTTGAAGCGGGCGATATAGAATTCGATTTTTCAGAAACAAAAATCGCCTACGCTTCTGCGTCGAACAGTACATCATCTACTGCTACAAAAAAATCCGACACAAACGAGCAGGAAACAGAAGATTCAGCATCTAACAACAATCGCAATGGCTATAATGAATATGAAGGGTGTTTTGCCATAGTTGCTATATTATTTATTGTCATTGATCGTTTTATTTTTCAATTTCCCCGACCTGCTGCTTACTGGATTAGCGTAACTATTTTATTAGCGTGGATAGGGTACAGAGAGGAATGGAGCAAAAAGAAGTAAGCGTTTTCTCGACAAGCTCCGATAAATTCCGCAGCAATAATCAAACAAAAAATTTTTCACGCAGGGGATTTATACTCCGCCCTACGAATAGATAAATAAAAACCGCAAAAGCATAAAATATAGAAATACAATAAGCCCAAAGCGAGCCCCCCCTTGCAAAAACCAACAAAGAAACAAACATGGAAAATTCAGATACAAATAAAACAATCGACGACCAGATGAAACGCGCGGCATTGCGCGAGCTATCCCGCAGTAAAAGTATATTCACAACCGACGGTAGAATGAGACGAAAGGACGCCATTTTTTGGACTATTATTCCACTAATATTTTGTGGGATTATTTTATGTGGATGTCGTTACATTATGGGCTTAGACAATCCTAGTCCGATTCTATCAATAATACTTATTATTTTTTTAATAATAGGTATGGCTGCCGCTTTGATCCCTATTATTGTAGCTATAAAAAGATTGCACGATATTAACTTCTCTGGCTGGTGGTTTTTACTTCTTTGGGTTTTAAATTACTGCTTCTTCTGCATCCCCACTATTATTCTTCTTTGCTGACCGGGGACAAAGGGACCGAACAAGTACGGCGAAGACCCGCGCGAAGAAAACTCATAAATAAATCAGGCAACAAATTTCTATTTAGAAAATACATTTTATAAACAACATCAACCCCTAAAAATTATGAACCAGATAAATACAACTCAAAATCCCGAATCATTAAACCAACAGACAACAATCCTAAACCCTCTGCGCTTCCATTGGTGGATAGTATTTTGTTGTGCATTACTAGAAATTAAGTCGTTTTCAGCTTCGGGAGACACTGAGACTGTTTTATTGCTTGTTTCTAGTGTTTTTGGAATCTATTTAATCTTTACTGTTTTCTTTGAAATTGCCCTTTACTATAAAGAAAACGGCGAGTGGCAAATATTGCCCACTATATTGATGTTAAGTCCGCTTGTCACATTGTTGCCATTTATGATTTTATTCGGGGAAGATTTAGGAACATTTATTGCAGATTTGCCATGCTATATAGCTCCGTTTTTTCTAAAAATTGTCGAAAGCCAAAAAACACAAAAAGAAAATCTTTCTTTTGCAAAAAAATCCGGATGCCTTTGGACGATTATTCCTATGGCAGTAGTTTTTCTACTGATGATCATTATGGCAATCTCATATGTCGAATGATCTTAACGACGCTAGAGATCCCATAAATTCCAAATATGCAGGAAGACAAACATACAAAAATTAGGCTGCGGGAATGGTTAAAAAAAGAACATCCTTTCCGATATTTATTTTTTGAGGAGTTTGGATCTTTCCCTATTATAGCAATACCATCCCTTTCATATATAATATGTTTTTTTATATTAGCAAAAAATGGGAACGTGCCCTTCGTATTGCTCTTCATAAAGACCTTAATAGTATCAGTAGGATTAACTTACGAATTTATATGTTCGAAAAAAAGATGGAAGCAAACATATTGCTTATCACTAGATCTTGATTGCGAAATTTACCCCGATGAACAACAGAAGGAAATAGAAAGAATAATAAAAAGGGAAAGAAATCGATCTGTTAAAAGAATATTTTTAGGCGTCGTTTTAGCAGTGATTCTTTTTATTATTGCGCTCACTATGTTCAAGTAGGTCGCTGGTTGCATTGTGTATAAAGCAAGAGAGCCCCGAGTTCGGTGAGAACTCGGGGCTCATAATACTGGCAACGACCTACTCTCGCACCGCAGCGTGGCGGTACTACCATCGG